>DASVNY010000189.1:0-6422 GCA_036383615.1 Chitinophagaceae bacterium | reverse complement strand
CATCAGCACTTTTAACACCTCCAACAAACAAACCGATAGGTCTTGATAAACCTGCATCAATTGAACCTTTTAATTCTTCAAGGCGACCGCCACCACTGCTTTGCATACCCCAGCGAAAGATCTCTCCTCCTCTTGTATTATAAGCTACTTCCAGCTCTGACCATTTCTCATTTACATTCCACATTGAATGTTGCTGTCGCTCGTATAAATATGATTGCAATGCAGTCCTGTTGGCCGGTGTATATGTTTGAATGGGCACGGGGATCCGGTTATTAAAATAATCCAATGCCGCATAGACCATTCCCCCACAAAGTCCGCCCCAACGGATAATATCTTCACCACTAAAAGTATTTACAAACCGAAACCCATGTGTTTGGGGAACAAATGAAGTAACCTTCCGGCCATCATTCGACATTTTTATCAAATGCCATTTCTGATTATGGCCTGCCGTTTCTTTATCACGTAAACTCATCGGCTCGCCATTGGTAATGGTGGCGTCATACACGCCAAGGTATTTTCCGTTCGATGCTCTTAAATATGCATTACCATGGCTTGCATTTTCTACCTGCCACAGTTGCTTCACATCACTTGATTCAGGTTTACTCACAATATAAAAGCTGCTGCTGCCGCCCCATTGCAAACATTCACCATCACCATTTTTTATTTTATACTTTCCATCCGGCTGCAATAAAAAATTCCAGGTTTGCCGGGGGCTCTCAGCAAATTCCCATAAAATGGAACTATGACTAAGATCCGTATGCTGTATAATGTATTTGTAATCTCTCGCAGTGCGAATAAGAAAATTACCATTGCCCATATAGAGCTCATCGGCAGTAGCGATCCTCCCTGCTGCTCTCACTGTAACGGGTGCCGCAACATATTTTACCGTATCTTTTTTTATAGTTGGCTTTACTGGCACCGGCAGTTTAGTGTTCGGTTTTGTTCCCGGGGGTAATTGTGCTGAAGATATAAGAGAGAAAAAAGAAGCAAATGCTAAAGCAATGCTGAGCTTTGAACAATTGGCAGGCATAGGCGCGGTTTATTTTTTTTATTAAGAATAAAACTATGAACCAGCTCTCCAAAACCTTAACTGAACATAAACAGACATATTCTTGCTCTCACCGGTTGCATCAGGTGGGAATTACTATCAAGGGGGCTTGTGTTGTCAAGATAGTATTTTTTCTTTGGAGCCTCTCATTTCGTTATACAGCAATGTGAAAATCATCCACTTTAAAATTCCTGTAAAAAAAGAGGGTGTCTCAAAAGATGAGTAAAAAAAATCTCGCAATGGCGCAACGACGCAATGATTGATTCTCGGTATGTGTTTTCTTTGCGGCTTCGCGGCGTTGCGAGAAATATTTACTTTTGAGACAGCCTCGATTTCAGATGTATCCGCTTTGATTAATAAAACAGTTTATGTTAAATAATGGCTTAATGATTAATGGCTGCTGATTTAATTTTTATTATAACCGGGGTTGGTTGTTTATCGATTGAGTTTTACAAGCTTTACTTCTTTGTGTTCTTTGCCCTGCATCACCCTTACAACATACGTCCCCGATCTATAATTCTCGCCGAAATGAATAATTGAATTAGCCAATACATTTCTTGTTTCTATCACTCTTCCATATATGTCAAGCACCTGCATCATTATCCTTTCGTCCAGGCCAGTTTGAACGACTATTGAAAAATTATCCTTACTTGGATTTGGATAAGCAATCACATCAAGAATAGCGGGAGCATTTGTTTCTACCGCGGAATTTTCACTGCCGGTGTTCAATTGTGTACGGGCTGAATTAGTTGAAGTGATTGCACTTTGTGCTACTGCAATATCAATGCCCGACGATGAAGTATTGCCCGCTGCGTCTGTGCAGGTGACCGTCACCCTGTAAACACGTTTGATTCCATTCTTGGGAGGCTCTGCCCGCAGATTTACAGTAGTGTTATTTACGATCTGCCAGTCAGGATCATTATTGTCAGCATAGTTGCCCTGCACAATAGCGACCCCCGTGATCCTCCATGTTGTACCCGGACAATTGTCAGTGAATAATGTATTGATCGTAACGCTTTTCATTTTACGGTCCGAGGGCCATAAGCTGGCAGGGTTAGCAGTAACTGAAGTAATAATGGGTTTTACATTATCTATAACCGTTACAGTTGCCGTGCAGGTTGATGTGTTGCCATTATTATCTGTTGCAGTAAGGGTAATCGTATTTGCTCCTTTATTTGAACAATCGTAATCAGTTTTACTTAAGCTTAATGATTTGATGCCGCATGCATCCGTAGAGCCGTTATCAATATCCGCTGCAGTAATGCCAGCTTTCCCGGTTGCATCGAGGTAAATCGTTACATCTTTACATTTTGCTTCCGGAGCCACTTTATCTTCGACAGTAACGATAGCAGTGGTAGTTGATGAATTGCCACTTGCATCCTGTACTTTAAACGTAACAGTATTTGCCCCAACATGATTGCAATCAAAGTTTGTTTGGCTTATTGTTCTCGATTGAATAGTACAACCATCTGTTGAACCATCCTCAACATCTGCTGCGGCAATAGTTGCAGCGCCTGCGGCGCTTAGCTGCACGGTGATGCTTTTTGCCTTAGCAACAGGAGCCTCCCTGTCAGTAACATTAAAAGTATAAGTGCATGAATGCGTGGTAACATCTGTGTAGGTATAAACAACCTGCGTTTGACCAACCGGAATATTTTTTCCATTTATTGAACCGGTACCTTGTTCTATAACAGTGCCATTTTTCTTTATCGCATACTGCACACTACCGGTTGCAGTTGCTGGAATAAATGCCGGATCGTATTTCGTGTTATTGAGAGTCTTGTAACATTTACCAGGGTCGGCAACGAGGTTTAGTTCATCAAATAATAAAGTACCGCAGTTTAATTTTTTGTCCGTTCCATCCAGCGCAAGGATAAATCCATCAGCAACATGAACAATCTCCGATGCACCAAAAACTGCATTACAAAGACCCGCAATGAATATCCTGTTATTAAAGTACATTACCTGCCTGGGTCTTATTCTTCCATCGGGAACAAAATCAACCTTGCCACTCACACCAAAGCTAGGGTCAGAGGTGCCATTGCTGTTAAATCTGTATGCAAATAGTCGCCCTGCCTGGTAACTTGTAACTACCAGCTTGCCATCTGGCTGGAAATCGAGCCCGTGAACGCCGATATGCTGATGATATATTCCCCGGCCGAGCGCACTTCCATCCGCGTTCAATAGAAAGGTCTGCAGGAATAACTGATCAGCATCTATATATGTTTCCGAATAAGCAATGTTACCATTAGTATGGACCGCCAGCCGATCAATCTTTGCATCGGTTAATAATTCTCCATCTCCTCCACCAAAAGTCAGGTCAAGCTTTCCATCGGGATTGTATTTCATTATGATGTCTTCGGTGTCAAAAACACCGGCCACATTTACAGAAATAACAATCTTATCACTGGCATCTATTTCACATTCCGTAGCGCTGCGGGGCTTGCTATCCAAAAAGATCTGGTTCTTTATACCTGTACCGTTGAAATCATTATCTAATAACCCATCTGCAAGTAAGCGTGCAACAGAAGTTGTTTTGGTAATATTTGGTGCAGTTCCAAAAGTGGCTTGTCCAGCAACAACGATCCTTCCTTTGCTGTCTATCGCGATGGATAAATAGTTTAACTGAACGCCCAAAAGCGCTATCGCAACCACTCCTCCATCACCCCAGGCCTCATCGAGGGCGCCATTTGTTCCGAGAAATTTGTAAACCTTACTGCCGGAAACAACCAAAATGTTGCCATCCGCCTGGATCGCGATATCTCTTACTCCAAAATCAATATCCACCAACCCTGCGTCGCCAAAAGTGACATCTAATTGTCCCGAGCTTGTAAAACGTTGAAGATAACCACGGCGATATACTATGAATTTACCGTTTGGCTGTATAGCCATTTGGTAAAATCCGTCATCATTCTGGTCAGGATTACCATCGTTGTAAATGGCCCATCCGTCAACTCCAAATGCAGAATCAACAGCACCGGGTTGGGCAAATGATGTACTTGCAATGAAGATCCACAAGACAGCAATCAGCAATTGTTTTAGTTGCATAAAAAAATTATTGATGGTTAATATCGCCTCTTCAGAGACCTGATTAATTTTAGTCTTTTATGTTACCTGAACACCCTATTCCTCCATACCTGACGGCTCTATGCCAGGTATGGAGGGGATAAATTCAGATCATCGTATGTGATCAATTAAGTTTTACCAGTTTAAGTTCTTTGTGCTGTTCACCCTGCACTACCTGTATCATATACACACCGGCCCTGTATTTATCACCAAACTGTATAATGCTGTTGGAACTGATGCTGGTTCTTGTTTCGATCAAACGACCGCTTACATCATACACTTTCAGCAGCACTCTTTCCTTTTGATCAGGGCTGGTTATTTTTATTTTAAAATTGTCCCTGCTTGGATTGGGGAAGGCAGTCACATCGAGGCTTTCTATTTCCAATGAAGGTTGTGCCGATACTCCTGCTGATGATTTTGCGGTTATGTTTGCCTCTCCTCCATCAAGGATCGTAACCATTCCAGTAGCATTACCTAATATACCATTAACAGGTTTGCTTAATACAACGTAGAAGTATTCATTATTCTCTACTATTCCATCATTGTAAACCGGAACAGTGATAGTAATGGTTAACGTGCCCGGCGGAATAGTGAGCGTTGTGTTGCCAATAGCTTTATAGTCTTTATCTTTTTTGGTTGACATAGCCGTACCATCCTCCGTTTTATAATTAACTTTTACCTGCAGTGTAGTTATATGTGACAGGCGGATAGTGACCCTGGCTAAGCCTTCTGATTCATATACGGTGGCATTGCTGATGCTGATAGTAGGTTTGCCGCTGCAACCTTCATCAATCAGTCCGTCGCAATCATTATCTATTCCATCGCATAGTTCCTTGCCGTCGCCGCCCATCACCGGGTGAATGCTGGCATTGCTATCATCGCAATCACCTGCCTGCGAAGCCCAACCTGCGCCGGGGTTGCTGCAAAATGCCTCGCCCACACCACTGCCATAGCCATCGCCATCTGCATCGGTATAATAAGTAGTGGTGGGCAATCCTTCATCAATTTGGCCATCACAGTCATTATCGAAGCCATCACAAACTTCTGTTGCGCCAGGATGAGTGGTGGGCCAGGCATCAGCACAATCGCCGCCTGTAGTTACCCAATGGATAATTTTAGTCGGGCACGTGAAAAAAGGTGGAAGATCAATGCAGAACGGATCTACTTTTACAACCTGTGATAATGGCTGCACACAGGTTGTTACGGCGGTATTATCGTTTCCATATCCATCTCCATCATAATCTAAATACCAGGTTTGGAGATTAATTCCTTCATCTGTCTCGCCATTACAGTTATTATCAAAGCCATCGCAAACCTCTGGAGCACCCGGATTAATTTCAGGGTTGTTATCATCACAATCGCCACCGGTGGTTACATATTTAACAGCCGGACTCGGAGTACAATTTGGATCATTTATCAGAGGACATAACTCAATCGGCAGCGTACATGAAGGATCTATTATCTGCGGGCATGATATTTCCTGGGTAGAAGGATCGGTGCAGGAAACAATATTATTGTTATCATCACCATAACCGTCAAGATCGGCATCACGGTACCAGGTAACGGCCTGGGGGAAAATATAGCGGGCTAATACAATATCAAAGCCAGAGGATATGGAAGATGAATGCCCACCAAACACGATCTTACCGTCGGTTTGTATTGCTATTGATGTAAGATCATCCATTCCCGCTGGCAGGTCAATGACCAGTTTCCCATCATCACCAAAGCAAGGATCCAATTGGCCATTAGATTCATACCTTATAGCAGCTCCCAAATAAGGAGAACCAGGATTAGCAAGAGGAAAAAGCGAGCCCACAACAACTATTTTTCCATCCGGTTGCAAAACAACCTCGTTTCCGATTGCACGGGCGTGTGAACTTCCAAAAGAAGTGAGCAGTTTTCCATCGCTATCGAAACTATTATCTAAGGATCCGTCCGAGTTATATCTTGCTACCGCAACATCATTACCGGCATAGCCAACCACAACAATTTTTCCATCGGGCTGCAAAGCAATGCTGTTAGTTATATTATAGTCAGGGCCAAGGTCTGCGGTTATCCTGCCTTCTGCCTGCCCATCAATGGAGCGTTTATATAACACAAACTCACTGCTCAAGCCAGATCCTCTTGTACCTGCCAAAAGGATCTTATTATCAGGTTGAACAGCAATATCGTTAATGCTAATGCTCTCTCCCGGTAGCGGCTCTACTACTGCTTCGCCCGCATTTCCAAATGAAATATCTGTAGTGCCGCCGGCATTTAACCGGAATAACCGGGTATGGCTTGCAGGCACAGAAGCACCGACAATGAT
>DASVNY010000188.1:0-3858 GCA_036383615.1 Chitinophagaceae bacterium | reverse complement strand
GCTGCAGAGCATTGACAGCAGTAAAGGCAGTATAATTTTTGTCATACTGGTTGGTTTCGTTTTGAAAAAAGGACGCCATTTTCAGCCCTGCAGCTTCAGAAAATTATTACGATATAGCTTCCCGATCGGTAATTCTTTATTACCGATCTCAACGGTTTCGGCAGTAAAGGATCTTAGCTTATTCAATGAAACGATGTAAGAACGATGGATACGGATAAACTGGCTTTCAGACAACATTGCTTCCACCGATGCAATGGTTTGCCGGGTGATGATAAACCCTTTTTCGGTAAAGACCTTTACATAGTCTTTGTCGCTTTCGATATAAACAATATCATCCAGCAGCACCTTGATCATTTTACGATCAACTCTTAAATAAATAAAAGAAGTAGCTGGTTTATTTTCTTCATTGGGGATCTGTCCATGTGTTTCGATCTCGTGTTGCTTTTGAGGAAAGGCTTTATTGACGGCTCTTAAAAAACGATCGAAACGGATCGGCTTCAGCAAATAATCAATAACATCCAGCTCAAACCCTTCATGGGCATATTCCTTATGTGCAGTAGTAAAAATGATCTTGGGAACATTGCGCAGGCTTCTGACAAAATCGGTGCCACTGAGTTGTGGCATTCTTACATCAAGAAAGATCATATCAACAGGTTGTTCCTGCAAAAAGATAGTAGCATCAATCGCGTTCCCAAATTCCTCCATCAATTTAAGCGTAGGGATTTTCTGAATATATCGCCGTATTACATCTCTTGCCATAGGCTCATCATCCACGATGATGCATTTTATTTGTATGGATTTTCCGTTAGACATAAGCAATGCCAGTTTGAAGTTTTTCCGAATGGCCGGGCTCCTCCTTTCTTTTTACTAATTCAACACGCAGGTCAACGACAAAAACTTCTTGATCTTCTCTTATCCGGAGATCATATTTGTCTCTATACAACAATTCAAGTCTTTGCTGAACATTTTTTATCCCAATGCCGGGTTTGCCTTGCCTGTTTTCCTTCGCAGGATTTTTTCCATTCATCAGTTTCATCACCAATGTAGTATCTTTTAATTCGATGGTAAGGTTGATCCACGGATTTTGTAACATATTACTGGCTCCATGCTTAAAACAGTTTTCAACAAAAGGAAGCAGTAACAATGGAGCAATATAAATTTCATCCACTTTGTCGGGAGTCAATACATGCACATCCAGTTTATTACCATAACGGATCTTTTCAAGGTTAATGTATTCCCTTATCATCATCAGCTCTTGTTTCAATGGCACCAACGGCTTTTGACCTTCATATAAAATATAGCGAAGCATATCCGAAAGCCCCATGATCATTTTTGAGCTTTTGGGAGATTCTGTTTGTGCCTGCGAACTAATATTATTGAGTGTGTTAAATAAAAAATGAGGATGTACCTGTGCTGTAAGCAACCGCATCCGGGCTTCTGTATTTTCTTTTTGCAATTGAAGATTACGGTATTGCTTATAGTACCATTGCTTGCCACACTTCAGCATCAGGGCGATGGCAGATACGGCAAATGCACCTTTATTAGTGGCCATCACTGTCATCCAATAAGACGACACTGCTCTCGGCCGCATTGGAGGCCGATTGTCCGGAGAAAGCAATATTGCCTGTAATACCGGAAGGATCTTACCCATAAAATACAGTGTCAGCATACCGACTAAAAACCAAAGAACAATTATCGCAAGCAGGCCCAGGAAATATTTTCTCCTGAGTATAAACTTTGGCAGGATGACATACAGCATAATATAAACAATGGGAACCTGCGAAATGATCAATAACCCTGTTTCTATAAATGTGAAGCCAGGGTATCTGAAATAAGATATACCAGGACTTCCATAAGGGTTGGCGGCATGCGTTATAAAAAACTGTAGCCACATACAAACCCAGAACAACAAATGTCGCTTTACCCGATACCCGGGGGCATCAGAAAAAATAAGCTTGTTATCAATAAAGCCGCTCATGCTGCAATTAATATAATGGTTCGGTTCAATTAGTTTTTCGTCCTTCCTTAAACTATAAATGCAAGTGGTTGATCAGGGGGTTGTACCCCTGCATAGTCTTCCTTATTCTCTATTCTTACTAATTTTATTTCCAGGTCAACCACAAAAACTTCCTCATCTTCCCTTTCCTGCAATTCATATTTATCTTTATACAAAAGTTCCAGCCGCTGTCGCACATTACTAATGCCAATATCTGTATTGTCATATTCCTTTTCGTGTGCAGTTGGTTTCCCATTCATTAGTTTCATCACAAGGGTGGTATTTTTTAGCGCTATAGTAAGATTGATCCATGGGGTTTGTAACACATTGCCGGGATCCTGCCGGAAACAGTTCTCTACAAACGGAAGGAGAAGCAATGGAGCTATATACAGGTCGCCGGGTTTATCGGGAGTTAATACATGTGCATCCAGCTTATTTCCGTAACGGATCTTTTCAAGATTGATATACTCGGCTATTAATGTCAATTCCTGCTTTAAGGGTACCAGTTGTTTTTGTCCTTCATATAAAATATAACGTAACATATCCGACAGACCCATGATCATCTTTGAACTTTTGGGAGATTCTGTTTGCGCCTGCGAATAAATATTATTGAGTGTGTTGAACAAAAAATGCGGGTGCACTTGTGCGGTGAGCAATTGTAGTTGCGCTTCGGAGTTTTCTTTTTGCAACTGCAGATTACGGTGTTCCTTATGATACCAGTGCTTGGCAAACTTTAGCATTAATGCGCTGGCGGTGATCGTAAAAGCAGCTTTATTAACTCCCATAACAGCGCTAAAAAATGCAAAGCCGGCTGGTCGGGGCGTTTTGGGAATTTGGTTATCGGGTAATAGCCATGCAATGAATGGCTGCATCACTTTAGCCTGAACAAAAAAATTAAGCGCAAAAGTTAATAGCCCAAGTATTACTATCAATAAAGCCGACAGCAGGTATTTTTTCTTCAAAATAAATTTTGGAAATACAAAGTAGAGCATGATATAAACCGTTGGCAACTGTGTAAACACAGTAAAAACACTTTCAGAAAGTGTATTCAGGATATTTTGAAAGGTGGCCTTTTCCGGACTTCCCAACGGAGCACCGGCATGTGTGGGTATTATATAGATATACCATATCGCCCAAAACAGGAGGTGTTGTTTAATACGGTCACTTCTTTTTTCGGAGAATATAAAGTCCTGCAGGCTCATACATGACTGGTTAATTAAATATACCCTTTTCCATCCGGGATTAAAAGCTTTCTGCGCCGGGTTACAGTTCAGGCACGACGAAAGCATTTTGTCGCAGATAAAAACGCAATATCTCACTAAAGCTGACAAAACTGTTGTACCAGTTTTCCATGCTTATGCATGCTTCGTTAGTCGCATTTCCTCAACGACAGCTCTTTGAAAAAATAGTTTTGATTGGTTAACCAAATCAACTACACAAAAATCATTAATCATGAAACTTTATCGCCGATCCTTACGGGCAATTGCATTTATCCTTATTCTCTCTATTATGTCTTGCCAAAAAGAAACCCGCTTTCCGGAAATGAATACAAATGAAGAAATGAGGCAAAGCAAAAAGCCGGATGACACGGGCTTTGTAGAAAATGATATGGTGATGTATTGGAATGACAAAACCAATATCGTTGCTACTACATGGAACCCGCAACCTGTGAGGGCCCGCTTTTATGCCATCACCCAGATTGCGGTACATGATGCATTGAATGCTATCAAACCCAAATACCAGCGTTTTGCTTTATGAAACGCAAGGGAACAATTGGCAGACCCCGATGCAGCAGTAGCAAGCGCCGCTTACTGGGTATTGAAGGGATTGAATCTCGGCAGCTCTTTTCCACTAGATGATTG
>DASVNY010000187.1:0-2390 GCA_036383615.1 Chitinophagaceae bacterium | reverse complement strand
CTTCAACCCGGACAGCATACGTTAAAGATCGTGAGGACCAATCAAAGCAGGGAACTTGCTACAACGTTTACCCTGAGGCAGGGATATGACCTGAACCTAATGATCACCGCGAATGGCGCCGTGAGTAGTTCCGAAGTGAGAAACAGGGGAACAGGTAACGCAACAGGGCAGCTAACCACAGCCGGATATAACCGGCTTTATACGCAAACAAAAAATAAAACAGGTTCAGCCGCAAGAGCCAGCTACCTCGAGAGCCAGTTCAATACTATCAACAGGAAAATGACGGCACGACAAGCGAGCCAGTTGATACAGTTAGTGAATTCGGAAAGCCAGCGCTTAAAATTGGCTAAACTCTCTTATTCAAAAGTGAGTGACCCTTATAATTTTTCGTTGGTAAGCAATCTGCTGAATAGTACAGCCAATAGAAATGAACTGAATAGTTTTATTGCTTCTGCAGACGATGGAGAGATCAATGATGGTACAGCTTTATCTGCTGAACAGTTCAATACTATTTATAATGAAGTGCTGGCAGAAACCAATAATAGTGACAGGATTTATTATCTCAATAATTTCTTTGCAAAGGAATTTAATTTTTATACTTCCGCGCAGGCAAAACAATTGATCCAGTCCGTAACCGGTGAGCAGGATCGATTGACCCTGGCAAAAAATGCTTATAGAGGTGTTACCGACAAAGGCGGTTATTCTACCGTGTTTACATTGCTGGCTAACGCAACAAGCAGGTCGCAGCTGGCAACTTATATCAATAATTACAGTGGTAGTAGCTCCAGTGTAGCCATGAGCACCACAGAATTCAACAGGCTGTATAATAATATAAGGAACAGTTATAGCGCATCCACAAAACTGAGCCTGGTTACTTCGGCCTTTACTTCAACAGCCAATTATTTTACCACGGCACAGGCAAGACAGCTATTGCTGCAGGTGAATGCGGAAAGTGACAGGCTTTCATTGGCAAAAAATGCATATGGCAATCTTGTTGACCCTGAGAATTTCACGCAATTGTATGATGTGGTAAGTTCAACAGGCAGCAGGAATGAACTCGCGGCATTTTATAGCTCTATGCAAGGTGGTTATGCAACAAAAAGCGCTATGTCAGACGCGGATTTTAGCAGCCTGTACAGGGATGTTCAGTTCACGTTTGGTCTCGGTGCAAAGTATAGTGCATTAACAACCATATTTAATAATGAATCAAACTACTTCACGGTGGCCCAGGCAAAACAGTTGATACAACTGGTGAGTTCGGAAAGCAACCGGTTGGAGCTGGCGAAATTATCTTATGGCAATATAGTGGATCAATCAAACTTCAGCCTGGTCTATGACCTGTTCTCGCAGGCAAACCGGAATGAGTTGATCTCTTATGTGGGCAGCAGTGCACGAATGCAATAACATTTAGTATATCGCGGAGAAGATTAAAAGGGTTTCAAAATATTTTTGAAACCCTTTTTTATCAGAGAGGGATTAGGAAGGCTGGTTACCCGGGTTATTATTTAGTTTAGTTTTTACCGCATTGAATAGTATGCTGACTGATGTTCCTACATCCGGGAGACTGTCCATCGCGATAAATGCATTGTGCGCCTTCATGATCTCTTTCACATTGAATAACCCCATGCCAAGGCCCGCGCTCTTTTTACTAAAGTTGGGCTCAAATACTTTACTCAGCACATAAGCGCTCATGCCCGCTCCATTGTCTTTGAACGTGATCCGTATCGTATTATTCGCTTCATAAACGGTGATCCAGATCTTGCCATTGGTGGTTGTCATGGCTTCAATTGAATTGACTATGATGTTCAGAAAAGCCATTGTCAATTTATCAACGTCTCCATTTATCATATGACCGCTGCGATAATCTTTATGCAAAGTGACCTTGCTTAAAAAAAGACGGTCGTCGGCCTGTGCTACGGCTTTGCTGATGCATTCGCAAACATCATCGGTAGCGAATTGGTGTGGCCGGGCCTGGTGACAAAGCAGGCTTTTCATATGAGCCTCGATCCGTTCAATATTTTTGTTGATGATCTGTAAATAAGGGCGGATCATTTCAATGTCGGGCTCTTTCTCGTCACAGGCGTTTAAGAGCATTTCATTGGATAGTCTTATTGAGGTCAGCGGGTTTCTTATTTCATGAACAACAGCGCATACTGTTTTTTGCTGTGGCTGTGCGTCAGTATTTTCTTGCATGGTTTCGGTATTCTTCCGTTGATGAAAAGTTGTTATTTTCATTGTTTGCATAATTTTTGTTTTTTAAAAAATTCAAAAATTGCACAGTAGAATTAGTCGGGGCGATCTTATATTACACAGGGCGAATAGGAAATAACAATGAATACTATTTAAGTATGCTTTATTATAATATATGAGTGATTTGGAATGCAGGGATG
>DASVNY010000186.1:0-2989 GCA_036383615.1 Chitinophagaceae bacterium | reverse complement strand
GGTATGGACGAAACGTTCTCAGCTACACATGAAACAAGCTTATGATCACATAAGCAAAGATTCACTTCAAAATGCTATTAAGGTTTTAGAAGATATTGTCAATGCAGTAAATAACGTCAAGGCAAACCCTGAGTTTTATGCTGCGGACAAATACAAGAAAAATAACGACGGAAGTTATAGGGCATTTGAAAAAAACTCTTACAGGATAGCATATCGTTTTGATAACAATGTTATAAGAGTGCTAAGGGTTCGGCATACGGGGAGAGAACCAAAGAATTATTAGAACATCTCGCAAATTTTCAGTTTCCAACCTGTTTGCGAAAACGCGGAAGCTCAATGCGATTGTCTCCGCTTGATCACACCACCTGATGCTTCTTTGATGGTGCTGGCAAAAACAAAAGCCTTGGGGTCCACTTCATGAACAAGATTTTTCAATTTTCGCATTTCAAGTCTTGTGATCACCGTGAAGATAATATCGCAGTCGGTGCTGATCTCATATTTGCCCGGTAAGAATCCCCGTTCACCTTTATATACAGTGATACCCCTGCCCAGTTTATTTACTAAATGGTATTTGATCGCTTCGCTCTTGGAAGAAACAATAGTAACGCCGGTATATGCCTGCAGACCTTCGACAACATAGTCAATACTACGGGTGGCTGTGAAATAAGTAAGGATTGAATACAAGGCTGTCTCTATTCCAAATTGTAAGGCCGCAACGGAGAAGATGACGATATTGATAGCAAGAATGATCTCGGTAATAGTAAAAGAGGTTTTCTTCAATGTATATAACGCCAATACCTCGATCCCATCCAGCGCCGCGCCAGACCGCATGATCAACCCGATACCTATTCCTAAAAAGGCTCCACCAAAAATGCAAATAAGCAATTTGTCTGCCGTTAATGCGAAATTGGGCAGCAACCATAAACAAATACCCAATAACAACACACTGAGCAATGTTCGCAAAGCGAACCTTCGTCCTACTGAATAAAAACTAATGATGATCAGTGGCAGGTTGAACAGGAAAATAACAACCCCGAGGTTAAAGGAATAAAGTTCATGCACCAGCAGTGAAATTCCCGTGATACCTCCATCAAAAAAATGGTTGGGAACTAAAAATCCTTTTAATGCGATCCCGGCGATCAGCACACCACACAGGATAAGAAAACTATCCCAGATCACTTCAATAGGACTGGAAACAAATTTCGAAATAGCGATCTCTGATTTTGAGCGAAGTTCTTTTAACGTCTCCTGCTTTTTTTCCTCCAGCTGCTCATTGGCTGATTTGGTGAAATAATGATGTGCCGATAAAAACTGTACTTGTTTTTGCAGCCATTCATCCTCGGTTTTCAATATACCCAGCACCTTAAATTCTTTGAAAAGTTTGGCGGCTGTAGTTGAGTATTTTTCTTTACCGAGATAAAAAAGATCGGCATCTGCCAGTATTTCGCCTAAATGATCTTGTGGGGTTTGCGGTAGCCTTGTGGCCATGATCGCCGAACAGATCAACCCGATCTGTTTGTCTGAATAACCAAAGCCCGGTAAACATTCATTGGCAATGCGGCATGATACTTCTTCATGGCCTGTTGACTGCCTTAAAAAACCTGAATCATGAAATAATGCGGCGGTTCGTAAAAGAACTAGTTCTTCGCCTGAAATATTTTCCGTTTTAGCCAGTTGCTCAGCAGCGGCAATGACATACTTTGTATGATCAGCATTATGATAGCTGAACTGTGAGGATAGTTCCTTCTCCAGTTTAGGCATCAGGAATGAGTAGGCCTGTTCATACTGCATAACTTATAAAACTTTATAAATATACTAATCCATTACTTCATAAATAACCATTGGCTGAGCTTTATTCTTTAAACTTACTTCCGCCACTTTTTGGCAGTTAAATGATTCTTTTACTTTATCATAGGAGCTTTCATTAATGATCACCTGGCCCGGGCCGGCCGCGGATTGCAGCCTTTGGGCCACATTTACCACGTCGCCGATCACGGTGTAGTCAAGCCGGCGCAGGTTGGCCGAGCCAATATTTCCCGATATCATTTCGCCGCTATTAATGCCAATTGAGACTTTGGGCGTAAATGTTACGTGCTCATGCACAGCGGGAAGGGCGTTTATTTTGGTCCTTACCGATAAGGAAGCGTCGATGGCCCTGTCGAGGTGATAATCACCGCGAAATACCGCCATGATCGCATCCCCGATAAATTTATCAATATACCCCCCTTGTTCTATAATTTCCTTCACCATCACATCAAAATAACTGTTCAGCAACTTCACTACTGTATCAGGAGGTTCATTTTCGCTGATAGCGGTGAAACTACAGATATCAATAAACATTACCGATGCCTCTATCGTCTCATTTTCCATCAATGCCGATTCAAATTCACGGCTACCCATAAAATTCAGCACCGTTTCATCTACATACATTTTCAGGATATTATTCTCTTTGATCGCCTTCATCGTTTCCCGCAACTGGTTCACATGTTTTATTGTTTTTTCCATGGTCAGCTCCAGGTCCTCGAAATTTACCGGTTTAGTGATAAAGTCAAAAGCGCCCCGGTTCATTGCTGTGCGGATATTGTCCATATCGCCATAAGCGGAAACGATAACCGATTTCAATAAGCTGCTTTGTTCATTCAGTTTGGTAAGTAATGTCAGGCCATCCATTTCGGGCATATTAATATCGCTGAGCACGATATCAACATCAGTATGTTGCTCCAGTTGTTCCAGCGCATGTTTGCCATTTCCCGCAAATACGAATTCATATACCTGCTCCCTGATCTTCTGGCGAAACTTCTGCTTGATCAATACTTCCAGGTCAGCTTCATCATCTACCACTAATATTTTTGCTTTTGCCATTAGTATATCGCTTTAAGCTTTTCTTTTAAAACAGAAAAATCAAGAGGCTTGGTCAGGAAGTCGTCAGCACCCAAACGCATAGCAGTATCATAATTCTCTGCATCACCATAAGCCGTGATCATCATTA
>DASVNY010000185.1:0-4178 GCA_036383615.1 Chitinophagaceae bacterium | reverse complement strand
TAATAAACCAACTACCTTCGTCTAATGACACGGAAGCAACTTGTTGAAAATATCCAAAATAAGAAGTCATATCTCTGTGTAGGACTTGACACGGACATTACTAAAATTCCCAAACATCTTCTTTCAGAACCTGACCCTGTTTTTGCATTCAACAAGGCTATCATTGATGCTACCAAAGATCTTTGTGTAAGCTATAAGATCAATACTGCTTTTTATGAAGCTCTCGGCATAAAGGGGTGGGAGGCCATGGAGAAAACGGTTCATTATATCGGCAGTGAACATTTTACAATCGCCGATGCAAAACGTGGCGATATTGGCAACACTTCCGATCAGTATGCCAAAGCTTTTTTTGAAACGATGCTTTTTGATGCTGTCACGGTTGCACCCTATATGGGGGAGGATAGTGTAAAGCCTTTCTTGCAGTACAGGGGCAAATGGGCCATTGTGCTCGGGCTCACTTCTAATGATGGAGCCAATGATTTCGAATTAAGAAAAATGGCACGGGAAGACACAAGACATGGTGTGGATGAATTTCTTTATGAAAGGGTGATGAAAAAAGTAAGTGAATGGGGAACAACTGACAACTTAATGTTTGTTGTAGGCGCTACGCAAAGCGATGAGTTTACTCATATAAGAAAACTGGCTCCTAATTATTTTTACCTGGTACCGGGTGTTGGCGCACAGGGTGGTAGCCTGAAGGAAATTTCTGAGAAAGCGATGAACAGGGATTGTGGTATTCTAGTTAATGCAAGCCGTGCGATCATTTATGCTTCCGGTAAAGAAGACTTCGCGGAGCAGGCAAGAAAAGTTGCAAAAGATTACCAGCAGGAGATGGCTTCTTATCTGCGTAACTGATCTCTATTCTTTTTTGGGTTTACCCGGCACCAAACTTCCTGATGGTTCAGCGAACCAGGGCACAATATCATAGATGAAAACACCTGCTATAACAGTTGGGTCAGTTTTTACGAAACCTTCAGCCTCGTCCTTTGTTTTACAATCAAGAATGAACAAGCCTCTCCAAGTAAAATCATTTTTGCCAAATGGACCGGCAATCTTTAAAACACCATCATTGTATAGCCGCTCCATATTTGCAAAATGACCTTTAAAAAGATTACTTCTCTCCGTACTGTCTTTGATCTCCTTATCCTTTGGTCCTGTTTTTAAAACCACCAGCCAGAACTGTTTGATATTAGCGCCGGGATCTTTTTTGGTTGTATCCTTTTGAGAGAAGGATGCGTTGCTAAATAGCGCCAATACAATCGTAACAAGAAGCAGTTTCTTCATTGTAGCTGAATTTTGCACAATGTAATAAGTTTTAGATAGGGGCATACTCGTGGAGCGATAGAAAAAGCGGATTTCAGGACATAGCCGGAGATCTGGAGGAGGAAAATAAAAAAAGGCCCGTTGCCGGGCCACTCTGCTTATAATTGCTGCTCTCTCTAAAGCGACCTTGTGGTCTTGGTTTTATCTTTATCCTTATTCTTTTTTTGCGACATATCCACCTGCAGGTTGTGACCCACTGTTGTTTGTCCAAAGCTTGAAGAAACTTTTACTTTGGCTGCACCGCTTCCGGATGTTCCGCTATATGTTTTGTTGAAACGGGGACCATACCTGTTATCATCATTGCTTCCCTCATCTTTGATCGCAAATGAAGTTTTATTGGAAAATTCCCCATGCGAAGTGCTGATATTATAAGAAGCAGAAAAATTGGTGTTCACATCAAGATACACGTCAGAGAATGAGTTATTAATGTCGAGGCTTTTTACATCATTGTCAAGGTCAAGTTTTACTTTGCTATACTCAAGACTTGATTTAACATCACCACTCAATTTATTTACAGTGCCGCTTGAAAATTTAATGGTCAGTTTGCCTCCATTCATATGCGCTACATCAGCTTTACCAAATTCAACAGAGATGCTTTTTGCATTGCTGATCTTTCCGGCAGTGAGTGAACCGAATTTGCTTTCGAGTTGCGCCTCACCACGATAATCAGGGATGATCATTTTGCCAAACTGGTTCTCTGCATCCAGCGAATTACCAGATGGGAGATAGACAAGGTAGTTGATCTCCATACCTTCATTACGGTGTTTCTTGCCGTCATCCTTGCTTGTTTTTTTATCGTCAGCGAATTTGGTTTTGAAGTAAACCGTATTGCCATCTTTGCCATCGGCGATAGAAATGCGATCCACTATTTCCTGCGCTCTTGGTTCTTCGTCTGATTTACCGATAATCGTGACGTCAACTTTGATCTCGTTCTTTTCCCAGGTAACCAGTTTCATTTCACCAAACTGGTTATTCAAACTGATCTTGTCACTGCTGGCCAGTGAATAAGATTTGGAGTAGCTTTTTGTCTTCTTGAACTTAGGCTCTACTTTTTCATGTTTTTCATGGCTACCTTCTTGTTGCGCGAAATTGGCAGTTGTAAATAGAAGGGCAGCAGCCAGTAATGATACCTTAACTAATTTGCTTTTCATGGCTATACTTTTTTTGTTTTATTTCTTTAATGATGCGGAGCTGACGGGTCAACAGGTCGCTTTGTAACTGAAGATTGTTGATCATCGCTTCCAATAACATTTCCCTGTTGGGATTGTCAGGCAGTTTTGCTTTCAGGGCTGTATAAGAACTATCAAGGCTATTAATATCAGTAATGAACTCTTTGTATAGTTCAGGTTGTTCTTTTTCAAGCAACTTTAGTTCGGTTTGTTTCAATTCGATCACTTCATGAAACTGGGAGATCTGTCTTGCCTGGATCGGATCGAGTAATTCTACAATTTCAGTCTCGGTACCGGCTGATTCCTGAACATCGCCTCTTTCTTTTTTCTGAAGAATGCTGTAAATAGAGACGGACAGGATCATGAGTCCGGCAAATGAAGCTGCCCACAACAATGGCTTTCTGAAGCTGAAAGACTTTACTTTGTTTTTCGCTTCGAGTTTTTGTTGCAATGCATCCCAGAGTTTTGATTGCGGAGCATCGGCATCAAAAGCCTCCCGGTTATCATTTATAAATTGTTTCAGTTTGTCGCTCATCACAAACCTCCTTTTTTAATAGTTCTAATAATTTCTGTTTTCCCCTGTGATATTGTGTTCGTACGGTGGTCTCGGAAATATTCAGCATCCCGCTTATTTCTTCATAACTGCATTGCTCGAACAAAGAAAGACTCAGCACAGTCCTATAGCCATTCGGCAACTCACTTACTGCTTTCTTTATCGACTCAACTTTCAATTGAATATCCAGTTCGTCGGGCTTTTCTTCTTCGATCAATTCTGTTGCAGTCGTATCAATATCAACTATTGCCAGTTTTTGTTTTCTCAAAAAGCTGATCGACTTATTTATAACGATACGCTTTAACCAGGCGCCAAAAGCTGAGGAGTGATCAAAGTCCTGCAGGTGGCTAAAAGCTGCCAAAAAGGATTCCTGCAACACATCTTCAGCATCAGAGGTGTTGTTCACAATACGAAAACTGGTATTGAACATAGCTTTGGAGTAGCGGTAATAAAGCTCTTTGCAGCTTTGCATATCGCCCCGCTTGCATTTTTCTACCAGCTCATCGAAGTAAACACTTGTTGTCAGGCTCAATCAGTCGGCTTTTAATTAAGTACGCAGGTTACGGAACTTTGTTGCATGGGGAAGGGAATGGCTACGTAAATAATCAATATTGTGGTACGGCCGGGGAAAACAGA
This sequence comes from Chitinophagaceae bacterium, assembly GCA_036383615.1. Lineage (GTDB taxonomy): Bacteria > Bacteroidota > Bacteroidia > Chitinophagales > Chitinophagaceae > CADEDV01. The sequence continues at coordinate 497 of DASVNY010000185.1, read as the reverse complement.
GTATAGGCGGCGATTTATGAAATATCCTTTTTCCGCTAAGATCACTAAGAAATTAAAGGAAGCTTTGTGTCCTTGGTGTCTTAGTGGGAAACTATATCCAAATATCCTCAATTTTCCCATATCCGTTACCTTTGCGCCAGTTAAACCAAATCATTAATAACGATGGCGGCCCGCACAGACCTTTTCCAAAGCCCTGATTATTTTAATGTGGATGAGCTACTCACCGAAGAGCATAAGCTTGTCCGTGATTCAGTTCGCAATTATGTAAAGAAAGAAATTTCACCCATCATCGAGGATTATGCCCAACGGGCGGAATTCCCCGAGCAAATAGTAAAGCAATTAGGCGACCTGGGCTGTTTTGGTCCAACCGTTCCCACTCAATATGGCGGCGGCGGTCTTGACTATATTTCTTATGGATTGATGATGCAGGAACTGGAAAGAGGCGATAGTGGCGTTCGTTCTACCGCTTCGGTACAAGGCTCGTTGGTGATGTTCCC
>DASVNY010000184.1:0-10335 GCA_036383615.1 Chitinophagaceae bacterium | reverse complement strand
TTTTGCCGGAAACGAACAACCGTTAGAATTAACTTCACGATGTTGGCATTCAAAAATAAGCTTTTGTTTTGATTGTGTTTTTATAACACAGGTTAAGTTTTGTAGTAATAAATACCGTGTAACACGTATAAAAAACAGGCTGGTGGGATCGTTATAAAGAAAAGCTGTTATGAAAAAATCCACCATTCTTTCATTTCTTCTTCTTGTTTCATGTCTTTGTGTTGCCCAAAAAGATACTAGTAAATGGGTGAGGGCCTTTCCGATCACTAATTACACCGTTGAGCTGAATGATAGCGTCAGGCTCGTTCAATTATATCTCCCGGTGGGCCCGGTGATAAAGGAAAAGCAGGTTGGTATTTTAAAAGGAGTTTATCAAGCCAGCCATGCAGATACTTCAACAATCGGCTCAGGCCGTTGTAACCTTATTAAAGGAGATTATTACTATTTTTCGATCAATCACAAGAAAACAGACCGACAACCCAAAGAAAATGACCTGCTATATGTTCTGGTTGACAAGCCTGCCATCTATTACGATCATATAGCTTTTGTCGCTTCCCATTTTATAGAGTTGCAAAATGTTTACGAGGAACCGTTGTTTGACAGGCTGGATATATTTCAAAGCTGGTCAGCAGCTAACGAACAAACCTGTATTGACTCGATGAAAAACGATATACACTTTACCGGTGACTATTTTTTAAAGAACAACCCTTCGATGAATGTAAAGATATCCGCTGGCAAATATGCAGGGAAAACGGTGTTTAATGTGATGATACAATCCACAAAGGAGGATGTAAAAGATTTTTTGGATTATATGATCGTTCGTCCCCGATTGTATGCAGGAAGAAAATGGAAAATATCGGAGATATTTGCCACCTGGCTGAGTGAGGGAGCGCCTACCGTTATAAAGCGATAAAGGTTCTTTGTTTAATTTTGTCGCATGAGTATTCTTATCACCGGTGCCAATGGGTTTCTTGGGCATTATCTTGTTGAACAACTATTGAAAAGCAAACAGCAGGTTATTGCTACAGGAAAAGGAGATTCGCGGCTCCCCTTTAATGACGATGAGAACTTTCAATACCAGGCAATGGATTTCACCGATCCGTTTGCCGTGCATGATGTTTTTGAAAAGTTCAAACCCTCAGTGGTTGTTCATGCAGGAGCGATGAGCAAACCCGATGATTGTGAAAAGGGCCAATGGCAGGCCTATACAACAAATGTAGAAGCAACGATCACTTTACTGGTAAATGCAGAAGAGTGTAAAGCCCATTTTATTTTTATTTCAACAGATTTTGTTTTTAGCGGGGAAGAGGGAATGTATAAAGAAGATGACGAGCCGGGCCCCGTTAATTTCTATGGAAAAACAAAGCTGGAGGCGGAAGAAGCTGTTAAAGAGTATGAGTATGATTGGTCCATTGTCAGAACAGTGTTGGTATATGGCAAACCCCAGGCCGGTCGGGGAAATATTTTGACAGTGGTTAAAGACAAACTTGAAAAAGGAGAGGAATATAGTGTGTTTGATGACCAGGTAAGAACGCCAACTTATGTAGAGGATCTTGCTTCAGCGATAGTAAACATCATTGAGCAAAAAGCAAAAGGGGTTTATCATATTTCAGGTGAAGATGTGTTTACTCCCTATGAAATGGCATGCAAAACAGCCGATCATCTTGGCTATGACAGATCATTGATTAAAAAAGTTACGGCTGCTGAATTTTCCCAACCTGCGCGGCGGCCATTAAAAACAGGATTTATTATTGAAAAGGCCAAAAGAGAATTAGGTTATTCTCCTGTTTCATTTGAAGAGGGGCTGCAAAAAACCTTTTCATGAATCCCGTATTCGCTTAATGCAGTTTTCCAAATTTCATTTCACCTGCCCTGATAGCAACGCTCAGATCATTTTCTGCAGGAGGTATAGGACAATTGTAAACATCACTGATATAAGCGCAGTAGGGATTGTATGCTTTATTGAAATCAAGAATATAGCTACCGCTTTCAAGATCATTAATGGTCATGTCAATATACCGGCCATTTTCATAGCTTTCTTCACCAGTTGTTGCATCCGTGAAGGGAATAAAGAGATGATCAGCGTATTCTTTTATACCCATTAATTGCTGCGATTGATAAACATGTAGTTTGCAAATCGTGTCATTGATCCTGAAGGTCACAACCGCATATACCCGGTAAACTTTCTTTTCCTTTCCGGATGTTTCCATTTTGAACCAGGGTGCTTCATAGATCTTTTGTACGCTTGCCGAAACACGATACTTTTCAGTTACAGGGAAAAAGTGTAAATGGTTCCTGTCATTTCCTTTAACAGCGCCATGTTCCTTTACATATTTCTGCTGGTATGTCGTAAGAGAATCTTTATAGCGGTGCTGGGCAATTACGGATGTCAGGTGAAATACGAATAGAAATAGTATGATAGTTCTTTTCATAGTTATCAATTCATCATTAATACATTCACACTTCGCTGCAAAATATTAAAAGCGATTTCCGCCATCAGGTTCTCTTTGTCAAGTGTAGGGTTTACTTCAGTGATCTCAAAACAGCAGACCTTGCGGTTCTGCATAAATTTACTGATAAGGTCCTCAGCTTCTCTTTCTCTTAATCCATTGCTGACGGGCGTGCCCGTTCCTTTGCTGATGGATGAATCAAGACTGTCAACATCAAATGAAATATAAATATCAGTACAATCGGCAAGGTAGCGCAATACGGCCCGTACGACATTTTCGGGCCCCTTGGTTCTTACTTCTTTTGTAGTGATCACTTTCATTCCATATTTCTCGATCAGGTATTTCTCTTCTTTCTCATAATCACGAAGGGAGATGAATACAACATCTTCGGGCAAAACCTTAGGTGCGATCTTGCCAATATGTTTTAAATAGTTCCAATGCTTGGCTGTTTCATCATCCACATCATGCACCGCGCAATCCATGTTATTTTCATTGATGGTAGCAGCCAGCGACATACCATGCACATTGCCGCTTGGGGTGGTATAGGGAGTATGCATATCGGCATGAGCGTCGATCCATATCACACCCAATTTGCTTTTTGGCCTTGCTGCTTTTATTCCCGCAATGGTTGCACCGGCTGTACTATGATCGCCGCTCAATACAACGGGGAAGAAACTATTCTTTAAAGAATCACTCACAGCTTTGCTTACCCGGTCATAAATAGCTGCAATGCCTTTAACACGTTTGGCATAAGGTGATTCGATCGGTTCATAAAGTAATTTATTTTCCGTCTGTATTTTTTCAGAAGGGAAATGAATAAAAAAATTACTCATGAAATCAAGCGCCGCGATCTTTATTGCTTCAATGCCCAGGCTGGCGCCTCTTGTGCCGGCGCCTATCTCTGAAGGCACTTCTATCAGTTTAATATTCTTCATAATGGACAATCGTTAATGAATGATCAGCAGATCAGTTACAAAATGGGGCAAGTAAGTAAAGGGGAACGGCCTGCCTGCCTATCAGTCCGGGATATAAAAGTTAGCCGGCAATGATTGCTCAGCAAAACTGAAAAGGCATCTTGTCTTGTAATCAGGCTTTCGCATAAATAACAACGGGAACAAAGTTAATTATTTGTTCCCGTGCCGTCAAATGCGGTCATTAAAGGTTAATTAAGCCTATTCATGCATGGCCAATACCGGCACAGAGCTATGATAGGCAAGCTTTTTTGTATGACTCTTAATGAACAATTTTGATAATAGAGAATGCTCTTTATGTATCACAATGATAAAGTCAACATCCTTATCCTGCGCAAATTGATTAATAGCTTCATCAATATCATACAACCCGAGGAAATAGAATTCAGGCCTGAAGTCGCTGAACATTTCCTGTAGTTTTTGTTTTTCCGACTGGTATTGATCTGTCAGGGCCACATAATGCTCGCTATCCACATTGATCACATGCAAACTCGGTCTGAATGCTTTCAATATCTTTTTGATCGGAACAGAAGGAGTTGAGATTGTTACATTTTTAAAGTCGGAAGTAAGCAAAACGTTTTTCACTTCTTTATAAGAAGCATCCGGTGGAATGATAAGCACAGGACAAACCTTGCGCTGCACCATCTTTAATGTATTGCTCCCGATAAATGATTGACCCAATGGAGAACGACCTGTGATACCCATAATGATCAGGTCCGCTTGTTGATGGCGGGCCAGTTTGTCTAACTCGGTAATAAAATCGCTTCCTTCTTCGGCCAGCAGGCTGATCTTGACGATGCCGATATCCATCAACTCTTCTTTCAGTTTCTCAAGCTTTGTTTGTAGTTCAGCTGACTGAGATGGTTTTTCATACACATGGTGCAGGATCATGTTTACACCATAATGCCCCGTAAGCAATTTAACAGCATAACGGGCAGCATTCAACGATGTATCGGAAAAATCGACAGGTACAATTACTGTATTCATGCTGGCTGGTTTAAAGATTAATAAGCAGGCAAAGGTAATGGTTGTTTATTCATGTGCTGCCAGCACAGGAATATGGCTTTGGTAGGCCAGTTTTTGGGTATGTGTACTTTTCCAGAGACTGGCGCTGCCGCTATGATGACGTGGAATAGTGATCAGCATATCTATTTTATAATCCCTGATAAAATTGTTGATTGCATCATGAAAATCACTCATCCCGATAAAGTAAAATTCTTTATCGTAGGGACTGAACAACGTTTCCAGCTTTTCTTTTTCTGCTTTTACCTGGTCGGTGATAGAAATATAATGTTCAGGATTCACATTAACGATATGCAGTTTGGGATTGAACATCTCAAGCACTGAACAAATAAGTGCTGATGGGGTAGAGGTTTCAACATCTATAAAATCGGAGGCAAAAGCAACATTCTTTATCGGTTGATAAGCTGCATCCGGCGGAACGATCAGCACGGGGTAAAGACTCTTATCAACTGTTTTGAGGGTATTGCTGCCAATAAATTTTTGCTGGATGGAAGAGCGGCCGGTAATACCCATTGTAATTAGTGTTGCGCGACGGGTATGGGCAAGACGATCCAGATTTGTTACGAGATCACCTCCCATTTCCATTTCACATTCTACCGTCATATCGCCTTTCTCCAGCAACTCACTTTTCAGGCTCTCGAGATAACTTTTAGCTATTTCCTGGTCACCCTTATCTGTATAATTATGGTAGAGAATTGTCAAAGCATCTTTTTTGCCAGCCAGCATCTGGGCCGCAAAACGGGCGGCATTGAATGAAGTGTCGGAGAAGTCAACTGGAATGATGATCCTATGCATGTGGTTTTTGTTTCGGTTGCCCTAAATTAAGGTATTTGAAAAGGATAGGAAAAACTGAATATTAAGGAACGGTTAGCTCTTGTAGCATAGATGCTACATGCGGTTCGCTCTTTCTTTTACCCCCGATAGAAGAACTGTTCTATTTTTTTCGCGTCACCGACTTCCTTTCTTTGTATCAGCAAGAACGAAATATTCAATAGTCGAAAATATTTATTGCCCCCTTTTACTTAGCCCCGATTCGAAATCCCGTCCTGTGAAAATGATCAAGGTCCACCCTTGATCTCCGTACTCTGTTGAAAAACCTTTTCTTAAAAGCGTTTTATGACAACCTTACTGAATTCGCCCGAACAGGAGTTTCCTGTATTGAGCTATGAACTGCATTGGCTGGCAGATGAAGTAATACAGGGCTTTGCCAGTGTAGCTACGCGGAACAATTGTTCCATTATCAACGACATCTCGGAAGATATCTGTATTGATGCCGATAGAGAACTGGTGGCCTCTGTATTAGCAGGAATGGTATCGGCTATTATGGCCCATGCAAAAGATAGCTGGATACAGCTTTCGGCAAAAGCCTATGGCGATGTTATACTGGTTCATGTCCGTGATCACAATACCGTTAATAGTTATGCGGTAGAAAGCGGCTTGTATCATTTGCAATCCCTTACTGATAAATTGGGAGGCTTTATTGGTGTGAGCAGCCAGCGAAAAAAACTAACTACAGTAGCTTTTAGTTTTCCCAACCTTCCCCTGGCAGCCTGATCGTAGTTGCGCTGTGATTCACTAATTGATTAGTGTGTAGTATCAGCTTTAGATGGCTCTACTTGTAATTTTTTGGCAATGCTTATTGCAAATGCCTCTGCCTGTTGTGAGTTGTTGAGTTTAAGAACAAGTTTGTCATTGTCCGGGGCATCAAACAAACCAAGGCTTTGGTATTTCCCTTTTGTGATGGACCAAAGCTGGTATTTTTCATTTTCAGCCAGCTTAATAAGATCCCTGATCACCAAATAGACATGTGTGTTTGTAGAATCCCAAAACACATTTATGGTAGCAGGAACCGTTTCAGGTGTTATTACTTTAACCTGTTTGGCAGATGAATTTTCGGGAAGAGTAGCTTCCTCAAAACTTCTTTTTTGCTGATCAAGTTGTTCCAGTGTTTCTTTTGATTGGGCTATATCCGCTTTTAGCTGCTGGTTTTTTGTGTAGAGCCAGTAAATAAATGTGAGGCTGCCAACCAATAATACAATAGAAGTTGTTACGGCCCATCGCATAGAGGATATCTTCCGCACCGGCGGAGGATTGCTCTCTTCATACATGATACGTTTTACCGCTTCAACAGCAGCTTCCTGGCTTATGAGATCAAGCACCCTTTCTTTTACTTCGAAAGGAGGAGGGATAGCGTTGGCAAAAGCTTTTTCTTCAAGCCCCAGTTCAAATTCGTTACGGGCGGAAACCAATTCGGGATATATTTCAGCCAGCTTCTCAAATTCTGCTTTTTCAGCAGGGGAAGCCATACCGAGCACATAAGTTTCGACAATCCCGCTTGCGATATATGCTTTTATGTCCACCTGTTACAATAAGCTATTTAAGTTTGATAAAGCCGTTTTAATCTTTTCCGATGCTGTTGCCGGTGAAATATTCAGTTGCTTCGCGATATCCTCATTCGAATAGCCATTCAAATAATGCAACTGTACTATTTCCTGTTGTTCGTTATTCAATTTCCCGATCAAGCCAGCTATCGCTCCATTATTCGTTGAACTAAGCTTCGTTTTTAGATATTTTCTTTTTTGAAGCGCTACTTCACGGGTGATCTGTAATAGCCAGGTAAAAAGCCGGCATTTATTCGGATCATAATCTCCGATCGATTGTGAGATAGTAAGGAATGATTCTTCTAGTGTGGTTAATACTTCTTCTTCAGGGACGATATTAGCTATTAACTCAAGTAATGCGCCTGCATATTTGTCAAAAATATATTCATAGGCCTCACTGTTTTTTTGCTTTAACAGGGTGGTCAGTTCTGCAGAGGAGTATGAAGGATTTATTTTCAACGATCAAAAATATACAAAAAAAACACTGTCTTGCAAGAGCTATTTTTGCAAAACAGGACTGAATCAACGAAAGTCTTCCTTTTGTTGATTTTGCTCAAGGTGATATGAACTGATAGAGGTATGAGACCGGTTTAAAACAAACTTATCTTTCTGTCTTTGTCGTATTTTGCACGACAGAAACAGGAAATATGGAACTGGAAATTTTTACGCTCTGTGATTTTGCACAGGATAATAACTCGAAGCTAACCATCATCGGAACTTTTGATTCTATTAATTCAAGACAATTCCCGGTGTCGCATCCACTCTGCAGCATTGCCTGCCGCACGAGATTCGCCGCAAAAGAAGCGGGTAATCATAATTTCAGACTCAGGTTGATCGATGGTTCGGGTAAAGAGATCATTCAACCGGTGCAGGGAGATATCACGATCGGGGTTCCTTCAAATGGGCAATTTGCCTCAGTTAATGTGGTTATTAATTTTAACCAGCTTCAATTTGAAAAAGCGGGTCGCTACTCATTTGAGCTATATATAAATGGTGAATGGAGATCGGGGCTCCCGCTCTTTTTGAACCAGGTAGCCTAAACGCATATAAACAAAAAACCCTGCTGTTAAAAACAACAGGGTTTTTATATTATTTAGCTGTTTAGCATTAAAACCCTTTCAGTGGCTTTACAGTTGACTGTGTTTGCTTAACATTTTTATTTCTTTCTCCTTTTAAAGTGGAAGCGAGTTTCAACGCTTCGTAAGCATTGATAATACCACCACTTCTGCTGATATCGCTAAGCTCTACCTCTTCATCAGTACCCGGGATCGTTACTTTTTCAGATGGCTTTGAAGCAGATTTTTCGATCACATATTTAACCTGTTGAGCGCTGAGATTAGGATAGTATTCAAGTATTAAAGCAGCAAGACCGGCAACAACGGGTGATGCCATGCTGGTTCCCTGCAAGTTGTTATAAGTATTTCCACCCGGAACAGTTGCATAGATCTTTACACCCGGAGCAAATACATCCACTTCATCTTTGCCATAGTTTGAAAAGCTGGCTGTGTAACCGCCGATTTTTGGATCGCCGCTGGCGCCAACAGTTATCCAGTTGCTGGCTCTTTTATTATCCTTTACAAAAACAGGAGAGGGGTAATTGAATGCAGTGTCAATATTCTTTGCATCGTTTCCTGCAGCATGAACCAGCAACACTCCTTTACTTTCTGCATATTTTACAGCATCATCAACCCAACCTTTTTCAGGAGAGAAGCCTTTACCAAAACTCATGTTGATCACCTGTGCACCATTGTCAACAGCATAACGGATAGCCAATGCAATATCCTTATCATGCTCATCACCATCGGGTACGGCTCTCAATGACATGATCCTTACATTATCTGCCACGCCATCCATTCCTTTGTCATTGCCTCTTGCTGCAGCGATGATGCCTGATACGTGGGTGCCGTGCAATGCAGATTTATTGCTTACCTGCACATTGGGATTGCCATAAAACTTGTCGTTGAAATCTGCATAATTATCTTTCACCACATCACCACGATAAGCTATTGGCGCTTTTTCAGAAGCTTCGGCTTTTTTCATCTCGCCATTCACATAGTCGCCAAAACCTTCAAGGAATTCTTCATTGCTTGTTTCCATCATGTCGTTGGCCTGGAACATAGATAAGAAAGCAGCTCTTGCTTTTTTAACATCAGCTTCTTCAGTAGTAAATGCTTCGAGCTCTTTACCCGTGAATTTTTCTTTGCTCATCGCTTTGCGAAGAATGCTGTCGCTTTTAACAGCGCTGTTATAGGCTTTTTTAAGGAACATCAATTCTACCGTGCTGGTTTTTGAACCACCGGCTATTTCATTCTCGGACCGTTTCCACATTTCGTATTCAAACTTCTCGTCCTTAGAGAGTTTATTCTCGTCTATTTCTTTACCATCATATTTGCTTTTGAATTTATGGTAAACCCTTGCAGATTCATAAGAATCCTGTTCAACGTTTTTACTACCATCACGGCTGCCTAAAAAGTTCCAGCCATGCACATCATCAACATACCCGTTCTTATCATCGTCAATACCGTTACCAGGAATTTCCTTCTTGTTGACCCAGAGAACCGATTTGAGGTCCTCATGCGTAGTATCAATACCGGAATCAATTACGGCAACGATCACCGTATTGCTTTTCAGCTTTTTTGATTTCAGGAATTCATAGGCTTTGTCAATGCTGATGCCATTGTAACCGCTTGTGGCTTTATCCAGCATATGCCAGCCTTTTGGAACTTCTTCTTTTTGCGCAAAAAGACCAACCGTGAGCAAGCTACTAATAGCAAACAAGTGGGTACGTTTCAGAAAACTGTTCATTTGTTGTGTTTTATTGAAAAGATAATAGTACAAATTTGCAAAAGCCGCCAAAATTAGGCAATACCATTCATACATTTTAGGAAATAAAAACCCCTGCTTTTCGCTTTCAGCAGAGGTTTCAGCGGTTTTTGACGCCCTGTTTATGTTATTGGTTGCGTGAACAGGAAGCCAATATCTCTATAAATCAAATTTTATGCCTTGTGCAAGTGGCAATTGAGTGCTGTAGTTGATCGTATTAGTTTGCCTGCGCATATAGTTTTTCCAGGCATCGCTGCCACTTTCACGACCACCGCCGGTTTCTTTTTCACCACCAAAAGCACCGCCTATTTCAGCGCCGGATGTACCAATATTTACATTGGCAATACCGCAATCACTACCGGCAGCCGATAAAAATTGTTCAGCCTCACGCAGGTTGAGTGTCATGATAGAGGAAGAAAGACCCTGTGGCACTTCGTTCTGTATGCTGATAGCATCATTGATATTTTTAAACTTCAGCAAATACAGGATAGGGGCAAAAGTTTCATGCTTTACAATGCTATATCCCGGTTGTGCTTCTGCAATGCAGGGCTTCACATAACAACCACTTTCATAGCCATCACCTTGCAGCACTCCACCTTCAACGACAAAATTTCCACCTTCTGTTTTGCATTGTTCAATGGCCGCCAGGTAATTTTTTACCGCATCCTTATCAATAAGCGGTCCCAC
>DASVNY010000183.1:0-1901 GCA_036383615.1 Chitinophagaceae bacterium | reverse complement strand
AACTGTGTCGCGGTTGTCAATACATTATTGATATTGATATTTTCCTCGGTGAAACCCGCCTGCGTACGGAAACTTAATTTATCATTCGGTATAAATTCATGTACAGCAAAAATATTATAGTTGCTGTTTCTTGTGATCGTTGTTCCATAGATAGAGGCGCCATTGGTTCCATTACCGTCTTTTTCGAATTGCAGGGTTTGCGGGAAAAGCGCAACGGTATTCAGTGTATAATTATCGATACCGCCTCTTGCCATAACCTTGAGGTCATGTTTAGAATTATGAAAAACTTTCCAGGTAAGCGTTCCGCCCACCAGTGTCCGATATACTTTTTCTTTATTCGTTATCAGGTCACGTGTCTGCAAAAAATTAGAAGGAGCAAATGGATTATTCGGATAGTTTCCATTCGCATCCGGGAAGAGATTGGCCCATGAAGGAGTGGATACAAACGAAACACCTAATGTCGTACTTGTGTTATCGTTATTAAAATATCCTCTGTCAGCTTTAGATTCTACGTAATTCGCATTAATGGCCATATCAAGAAAGGAAGCTACTTTCTGTGTAAGATTGAACCGGAAAGAGTTTTTCTGGTAGCCTGTCTTTTTTACAATGCCCTCATCATCTTTACGTGTAAAACCGGCATAATAAGAAGTGTTGTCATTACCACCACTCACACTTACCCTGGTATTATTCATTAATCCTTTATTGCCATACAATTCCTTTTCGTAGTCGTATGTTTTTTTATTGTTGGCCTGGTAAATAGCAAGTCCATTGGCGCCAAAAGCCGCCTGCACTTTTGCATCATCCCATTGTCTTTGTCCAAGCTTCTTAAGTTGCATCTGCACGCCAACTGAATGAGCCAGTTCAACTTTGGGTTTGCCGGCTTTTCCTTTTTTGGTAGTTATGATAACAACACCGCCGGCTGCTCTTGAACCATAGATGGCAGCGGCAGAAGCTCCCTTTAATATTTCAATCCGGTCAATATCCTGCGGATCAAGATCAGCCACGCGATTGGAGGGATCATCCTGGAAATTGTTACTTCCCTGGCCCGCTGCTTTTGAAACAACATTCAACCCTGCATTGATGGAAGAGTTGTCGTAATAAACTCCATCAACAATAAATAATGGTTGAGAGTTGGCTACGAGCGATGTGGTGCCACGCATTTTTACAGAGATACCACCACCCGGAGCACCGGAATTAGCGGAGATATTTGCTCCTGTAAATTTTCCATACAGGGCTCCGTCAACAGTTGATTGTACCGTTGTGCCTACAAGATCTTTTCCAGAGACTGATGCAACGGCATTAGCAAGGTTTGATCTTTTGACTGAAGTAGCCAGACCAGTAACAACTACTTCACTCATTTTTGTGTTGTCAACAGAAAGACTCACCGTAACATTGTCGGTTGCATCGACAGTTTGGGAAATAAAGCCGATAAAACTGATGACCAATTTGGCATTGGTGCCTTTGACTGTTAGTGAAAATCTTCCGTCAGCACCCGTTTGGGTGAAATTAGTTGTTCCGCGAACTGAAACTGTAGCTCCCTGTAAGGGATTTTTTGATCCTGACTCAATCACCCGACCTGTAATAACAGTTTGGGCAAATAGCCATGCAGGCAGCAGCAACGCAAGCAATAGCGTTAATGCTTTGATTGTTTTTCTCATGTCAATTGTTTTTTGTGTTAGCGTAATGCAGTTTTGAAACAGAGACAGATAACTGCTTGGGTGGGTGGGCCGCAACACTAATTAAAGCGGGACGGCAAGCAATCAGAGTAAATATCTGAAAAATTGATTATATATCAATCATTTTTTTGCACAACCGTTCGTTCTTTAAAAAGAGGAAATGAGGAATGAGAGAATTTCAACGCTTATCAGGGGATATCATCGGTGTCGTAGCGTTCTACTGAT
>DASVNY010000182.1:0-6325 GCA_036383615.1 Chitinophagaceae bacterium | reverse complement strand
TTATAGTATCAACCAGATGATGGATGATCTTACCGCGGTGATCCAGTACTATCGTACGTCACCCAATCAAAAAGTTTTTCTTTTTGGACATTCCTGGGGTGGCATGCTCACCGCGGCTTATATCAACAAATACCCGGGTACCATCAGTGGTGCTGTGCTGGCAGAGCCTGGTGGAATAACCAGTGACTTATTAGAAGAATATGGAGAAAAAAGTCGTCGCCTGAAATTATTTAATGAAGTAACAAACGATGTGCTCTATCCCGACCAGTTCCTTACCGGCAATGAAAATGATCATGCTGTATTGGATTACAAATTGGCCCTGACCTATACTTATGCCTATGCAAAAAACAATGATGAAGGTGTTGAAGGCCCCTCACCTTTCTGGCGCTTAGGTGCAGGTGTCTTGAAAAAACTTTCTGAATTCGCGGATGAGGAAGGGTTTGATTTTACGACCAATCTCCAACAGTACACTAAAAAGGTTTTGTTCCTGTACAGTGAGAACAACAGGGCCTATGGTCAATCCTTTGCGGCAAAGGAAGCTGCTGCTTTTCCCAATGTGCAGCTATCAAAAGTAACCGGCACCGGTCATGAAATGATCTGGTTTGCCTGGGACCGGGTGCAGGCATTGGTATTACCTTATTTAAACTCTTTACGTTAAAACATTAAACCATTATCTATTAAAATTTACATCATGAAATTGTTACAGTCTATTTTATTTACAGTGTTGTTTACAAGCCTCTCAACACTATTGCCTGCGCAGCAGATCAACTGGAAAGCGCTGCAACCTTCTCAGCGTCACATTGTGAACCTCAATGTTGGTTTTGATAATGCCACTACCATTGGTATCGGGTATGGCTATCATTTTAATACGAAGATGCCATTGGTATTAAATGTCGAGTATTCTATGCCGGCGGGAAAAGACATATTTGATGAAATGAAAACAAAGATCGGTGGCCAGCTGAATATCGTTCATACCAATAATTTTTATACGACAGTGAAAGCCTATGGTATCATCCGTCGTTTTGAAAATGATTTTGCAAGAATGGTAAACTTCGGAAGTGAGTTCTCCGCTGTTGCCGGCTATTACAAACAAAAATGGTTCACCGCTGCTGAATTTGGTTTTGATAAAGCGATCGTCACGCATATCAAGCACAGCGACCTGATGAAAGAATATAACCCTGGTCTTAAATCGGGCTGGTACTTACCAACTGGTGGAAATTTCTTTTATGGTGTTCAAGGTGGTTATTCTTTTAAAAACAGTGATGTGTTTGCAAGAGTAGGTAAAACTGTGGCGCAGGATTTTAAGACGAGTTCGTTGATACCGTACTATTTTCAAGTTGGATGGGCGGTGAAGTGGTGAGAGGATAAAAACGTGAAAAGTGAAACGTGAAAAGGTTAATAGGGTTTCTATAATTGAATATTGAGCATTGAAAATCGAACATTGAACATTTGAAACACGATAAAAATACTCAATTCTCGATGCTCAGTGTTCAATTTTCATTTTGGGGACTCAAACCTCCATCACCACCGACTTCCCCGCCTCTCTCAGCTTCTCCAAATTTTTCATCACCGCATCAAGCATCGGCGGAGGTCCGCATAAATATAAAATATCATCTGGCTCAATTGGTAACTCTTTCAATATTTTCTCTGTAATAAATCCCTGCTGGTAGCCATCCACTTTTTCATCAGAAAGAATATTGATGACTCTTCCATTTAATAATCCATTCAACTCTTCATTCAGTATAATGTCCTTTCTTGTTTTATTGGCAAACAACAAGCGGTTTTTATCCGCATTATTTGTTGCTTTCAAATAACGAAAGATTGAAAGAAAAGGCGTAATGCCGGCACCACCTGCAATAAACAATCCCTTGCCTTTATAATGTATAGCGCCCCAAACATCATGCACGATCAGCTCATCTCCTTTCTTTAGTTGCAGGAGCCGGTTGGTAACACCATTATGCGATGGATATGTTTTTATTGTAAACTCCAAATGATCATCTCCCGGCAGGTTGGTAAAGGTGAAGGGGCGCTTTTCATTTCTCCATTCCTTATCATTAATAGCGATTTCCGTAGCCTGGCCGGGAACAAAACTATATCCAGCAGGTTTTTCTGTTTTGAGGCCAATCACATCATGTGTGACCATCCGGGTGTCCAGCACTTTAACGATATGTGATTCCATGATTCAACGGTTTTAGAAAAGCTACTGCTTATTGATGAATGACAAAAACTCTTTTTTGGTGTCCTCCTGCTTAAACAACCCTTCATATTGGGCAGTGATGGTACTGCTTTGAATATCCTTCACTCCTCTTGAAGAAACACAAAGATGCGTCGCTTCTATAACGACCGCGACATTCTTTGTGTTCAATATTTTCTTTAATTCTTCAGCGATTTGTATTGTCAATCTTTCCTGCACCTGCGGGCGGCGGGCAAAGTATTGAACGATACGGTTGATCTTTGAAAGGCCAATTATCCTGCCTGAAGAGATATAAGCAACATGCGCTTTGCCAACGATCGGGACAAAATGGTGCTCGCAGTTTGAATAAAAGGTTATATCCTTTTCAATTAGTAACTGGTTATAATTGTATTTATTATCAAACAAAGCGATAAAAGGCTTTTTGGCAGGATCGAGACCGCTGAATATCTCCTTTACATACATATGCGCCACGCGGTAGGGGGTGCCGGCAAGGCTGTCGTCATTAAGATCAAGCCCAAGCGTTTCCATGATCTTTTCAAAATGCCCGCTGATGATTTTTATTTTCTCCGCATCTGCCAGGTCAAAAGCATCAGCCCTTAATGGTGTGTCGGTTGATGTGCTGATATGATCTTCCCCGGCAACCAATGCAAGTTCATCTTTAGGGTGAGATACCGATACGAGAGGTGTTCCATTCTTATTCATACTATGACTTATTTTTTTACAAAAATTTCCCGCAGATTTTCGCAGATCAGAACGCAGATTTTCGCAGAAAACGATCGATACTCAATTATATCTGCGATGATCTGCGGAAAAAAATCCGATAGCTTTGCAAAAGGCCCTGTTAATTGGAGTCAGGAACAGCAAATAGGTTACAAAAAATAGTTTGAAAATTTTGTAACCTCTCCCGAACATCATACTCTAATAAAAGAATGAATAACGTAAGGACAATAACATCGGAAACTCTTGCCGATGATGAGCTCATTGCAAGAATATTGCAGGGAGAAAAAGAATTGTATGCCACAATAGTGCGACGCTATAACCAGCGACTCTATAGAATTGGTATATCGATACTGAACAATGAAGACGAAATAGAAGATGCCATGCAGGTGGCTTATATCAATGCCTGGGAGAACCTTGGAAAGTTTCAGTTCAAAGCTAGTTTCGCCACCTGGCTCACCCGGATATTGATCAACGAATGTTTATTGCGGCTTCGCAAAAAAAGAAATTTCATCAGTATGGAAAACGTGCAACAACAAAATGATACGGCGGCATCGGCGGCTGACAAACTGGTGAATACTGAATTAAAGGCCATGTTAACCAATGCCATACTCCAACTCCCCGAAACCTATCGCACCGTTTTTGTGATGCGCGAAATGGAAAACATGAATGTGGCGGAAACCAGCGATTGTTTGGCTATCAGCGAAGTGAATGTAAAAGTGCGGCTGAACCGTGCAAAAGCAATGCTTCGCGATATGTTATCTGCACAATATAAAAGGGAAGATATTCTTCATTTTCATTTAACAAGATGTGACCGGGTGGTTGAGAAGGTGATGAAAGAGCTGGGTTGAAGAGAAGAACGGAAGAACAGAGGAACAGACGAACAGAGGAACAGATGAAGTGAGGGAAGAAGGGAGAATAGATGAATGTCGAAGTTGAGGAGCCCCATCGAACAGAAGAACAGATACACAGACGAACAAACGAATGTCGAAATTGAAGAACCTGCTTTTTCCAGCGCCTTGTTCCGTCCTGGTTGAGAAAGCTTACTCCTATAATGACTACAAGACGGAACACAGCGCCTCCAGTGTTTTCGAATAACACGAAGCGAGCAATTTCCGCCTAAGATTTTTCAAACAAGAAACTCTTCCAATGGCGAATCGCAGAGGATATTTGCCATTATAGAGATATTCGCTTCGATTCGCCTTGATTTTTTTGGTACTTTTTTTATCAAGAAAAAAAGTACATCAACCCCTTCCCAACGTATCTTCCCTAACAAATCAGCAACCTCCAATGCCCCGCAACCAATCAATATCCAAAGCAATAAAATGCTTAGCCATTCTCTCGATACTTTCTATACAACTAATGCATGCCCAAACAAAACCCGGCAATCCCGTTATTGACGGCTGGTATGCCGATCCCGAAGGCGTTATTCTCGAAAACAAATATTGGATATTCCCCACCTACTCCGCCAAATACAGGCAACAGGAAGAAAGAACAGAAGAACAGATGAACAGACGAACAGACGAATGTCGAAGTTGAAGAGCCTGCTTTTCCCAGCGCCTTGTTCCGTCCAGGTTTAAAAAACTAACTACTTTAATAACTACAAGACGGAACATAGCGCCTCCAGTGTTTTCGAATAACACGAAGTGAACAATTTCCACCTAAGATCCTTCAAACAACAGGCTCTTCCAATGGCGAATCGCATAGGGCATTTACCATTATAAAGATATTCGCTTCGATTCGCCTTGATTTTTTTGGTACTTTTTTTATCAAGAAAAAAAGTACAACACCCCTTCCCAACGTATCTTCCCTAACAAATCAGCAACCTCCAATGCCCCGCAACCAATCAATAGCCAAAGCAATAAAATGCTTAGCCTTTCTCTCCGCATTCTCCATGCAACTAATGCATGCCCAAACAAAACCAGGCAACCCCGTTATTGACGGCTGGTATGCCGATCCCGAAGGCGTGATTCTCGAAAACAAATATTGGATATTCCCCACCTACTCCGCCAAATACAGGCAACAGGTTTTTATGGACGCCTTTTCTTCCACAGATATGGTCAGCTGGCAAAAACATCCGAGGGTCATTGACACATCAATTATCAAATGGGCCTATATGGCTATGTGGGCGCCGAGCATTGTAAAAAAGGACAACAAATACTTTCTATTTTTTTCTGCCAATGATATTCAAAGCAAAGCGAGAAACGGTGTGAAAGACGACACACTCGGCGGAATAGGTATTGCCGTAGCTGATAAACCCGGCGGGCCTTATAAAGATTATTTGGGCAAGCCATTGATCAACCAGTTCTATAATAATGCGCAGCCGATCGACCAGTTCGTGTTCCAGGATAAAGACGGCGAATACTATATTATCTATGGCGGCTGGGGACGATGCAATATGGGAAAGCTCAATAAAGACTTTACAGCATTGGAACCATTCCCCAATGCTGAATTAGTAAAAGAGATCACCCCGAAAGGTTATGTAGAAGGCCCCACCATGTTTATCAGGAACGGAAAATATTATTTGATGTGGTCCGAAGGTGGCTGGACAAACGGCACCTATAAGGTTGCTTATGGCATTTCTGATTCCGTGTTCGGACCCTTTGAAAGGCTATCCACTATATTGGAAGCAGACTCAGCTATTGCCACCGGTGCGGGGCATCATTCCGTAATTAATATCCCCCACACCGACGAATGGTATATCATTTACCATCGCCGCCCGATCCCCAACCTCGACCGCGACCACCGGGTAACTTGTATTGACAGGCTTTATTTTAATGATGATGGAACGATTAATAGTGTGAGGATGAGTTTTGAAGGGGTGAGAAGGGAGTTGAAGAAAGCTAAACACTAATGCTACAGAAAATACTCGTGCCAAACAATAATGCCATTTCGCTGTAATCTTTTCGATACGAGTCTTAACGCAACGAGACAGTTTCACTAATTTATGGATACTAACCAAGATGGGAGATCTTTTTGGGGAATGGAATAAAGTATATTTGGCTGACGAAACAGATAAATAAAAAAGAACTTCCTTTTGACGGAATAAGTGTATTGGCAGAGTATAGAACCAGGCTTTCAAAGAGTTAATGAATAACAGATTATATTCAAATAAGTGATTCAGATAGAGTTTATTTCAACTTTCTTGCGAGAATTCATGATTAAAGAAACGTATCAAATTAAGATATAGATGTTACAAGAATCTTATTTCGTGAATGGACAATGTTTTTCGAATCTTCAAACATGCCTCGTAATTATGAAAGATCATAAGCCTCCCAGGAGTTTCGAAATAGACAAAAGAAATGGGATATCATCTTATGCTATCAATAGATGGAATGATTGGGTGCAAAAGTCATTGCTTCACTAAAACAGGGAAGGTAAATTGGTGCTATATTGAATTACCTTGTATCTGAA
>DASVNY010000181.1:0-3767 GCA_036383615.1 Chitinophagaceae bacterium | reverse complement strand
TACAAAATTTATGCAGCAACAGACTAAAAAACTTTATTGGCCGAAAGAAAAACTTTTGTAACTTTTCGTTGTTTCCGCCCTCTGGATAGCTTCTTATCCGAAACTCAGCTTATAAAAAATAACCAACATTATGCTAAAAAGAACCAAAGGACGTCTTTTACTCACCTTGCTGGTTATTACAGGTCTTGCGGGAACAATTGATAACTCAGTTATTTCTGGCAAGGAAAGAAAAGTTTCTGTAAGCCTTCTTAAGGAGACAAAAACCGATCTGTCAAAAGCAATAAAAGGATTATCTGAAGCACAACTGAACTATAAAGCTTCTCCTGATCGCTGGTCGGTCAGGGAATGCGTTTATCATATTGCTATATCTGAAAAAAATATCTGGGGATTGATGGAAGCGACGATGAAAGCCCCGGCGAACGAAGAAAAAAGATCCGAAATAAAAGTAACGGATGAGCAATTCATCAATATGATGAAGAACCGTACCAATAAAGTAAAGACCAGCGAGACCTTCGAGCCCAAAAACACTCCGTATAAATCATTGGATGAAGCGCTGAGTGATTTTAAATCTAACAGGGCAGAACATATTAAATACATAAAATCAACAACAGAAGATCTGCGAAATCATGTGGCGCAGTTGCCATTTGGCTGGGTTGATGCATACCAGTTGATCTTAATGGTGGGCGCTCATAGCGACAGGCATATTCAACAGATCAATGAAGTAAAAGCCGATCCAAACTTTCCAAAGCAATAAAATACTCAGGGTTGAAAAACCTAGGCCCCGCAGTTCCCGTAAGAACGAGGGGCTTTTTCATACTTCCTCTGTTCATCTGTTCATCTGTTCTTCCGTTCAAAACCCTCTCTCCCCAATCAGCTTTTCGATCATCAGCATCTTCCCGTCTGCCGTAATTCCTTCTATCACTACTTTGAATTGCCGGCTCCTATCGTTGTTATAAAATGAAATGGGGATATTGCTATTCTTTCCATGCACAAAAATATCGGGCTTCCAGTAAATGGTCATGCGCTGATCGGGTTCATTCTTTTTGACAACTTTATAATCGGGAGAATAAAATTCTTTGATAACAGAAAAGCCATTGTAGGTGATCATTTCAGCAGCGGAAGGAAGTGAATTAAAATAATCGGTTCCTTTTTTCAAATAGATAGCGAGAGCGCCGCCGGCACCACCTCCGGTTGAACCAACAAAATTGCTAAAGACCTTTACCATCGCAATTTGATTGGGGCTGATAAAACCAACCATATTGGCATCGGTGAGCACTTCATCTAAAAAAATATCCATGCCCTGGTTGCCCATTGAACTGATGGTGGCTTGCTGCCTGAAATAGACATAGTAATCACCATTCTCATCCCTTCCCGCAACAAGCCCGGGCACTCTTGCCTGAAGGAATTCAAATATGTTCATGTAGCTGGCTGCTTCATCAGAATTGACCAGGTCAAAAGTCTTACGGCTATCACCTGAAAAAGCCCCCGAAGCATATTTATCTTCCAGCTCTTCGATTGCAGATTTCTTTTTTGCTTTTACGATCACTTCCGAAAGAACAAGGCCGTTACCTTTTAGAAAAGCATCATATTCATCAGCCATTTTTTTAGCGATCGCTTTATTGGATTCGCCAGGCTTGTTATTTAATTGCGGATCGGTTTTGTCGAGAGGTCGGAGAACATAGGGCCGGTGTAGAGAATCGGGAGAGGGCCTCACATCAACAAACTTGCTTTTCTTTCCTCTTATATCGCTGAACAGAATATTCGCCCTGCCAAAGAAAAGCACTGAGTCCATCCGGTAATCACCGGTCGCATCTGTTTTTATCAGTTGCATATTACGGCTCGAATCGGCAGCCACGAGATAGAGCAATAGCTCTTTATCCGCAAAAGGTTTTTTAGTGCCATCCAGCATCACGCGGCCCGATAAGGTTACAAATGCAGGGTCCTTGTATTTTAATGCAGGCAAAGGGTCTTTTATCAATTGCTCCCATTTGAACCGTGTCCAGCCATGTGTCATCATCAACAGGTCCAGCGCCGTTTTTACAGAATCATTATCGGCAGAAAAATAATAAGCAGGGTTGTGTACATATCCTTTTAAGTCGGCTGTCAGCAGCAGGCTTGAAAAAATATTCTGCTCTCTTATGGCTGATGGGTTATAAGCAGGATCGGTGATGGAAACCGAAAAGCTTCCGCTAACACTATCTTTAAAAGCAAGGCTAAAATGATTTTTACTGCGGGGTGAAAAATTAACCGTATCAATCGTAAGGTCCGCAGGTTTTATATACTCTTTGTTATTTACAAAACTCAATCTTTCCGCCAGGGGCATCCCATCTTTATTAAAGAGGGTGATATGTAAAATGCCGGAGGAAAGATTGGAAGCATTGATAACGCCGGAAAGTGAATTCACTCCTTGCTTGAGGGTCTGTTTGAAAACGGGGTAGTGCTGCATTTGACCGATCATATAAGCCACCTGGAAAAGGGGATCGTTCTTTTCCTGGAAAATTTCAAAATGGATACCATCAGGTGCATTCAATAAACGGAAAACAACACCTTTGGCAGCGTGTTGCGGCAACGGATATTTTTGGTGTGAAGGGTCATCTTTTAATTCAACAAAATAACTTGTTCCTGCCTCGGCATCTACATCAAACATTCCCATGCCATCATGCAGGGACGAGAATTCGGCCATGATCTGCTGGTTACTATTTTTCAAAACAGCATTCACATTTACGGGCCAGCCGTTCTCATCCGTTGCTTTAAACGCGATGGTATTAGGCAGGCCGGTTACAAAATTCCCTCCTTCGGCGAAGAACTCCAGGCGTATTTGTTTTGCAGTTTCTGTTGCCAAACTCTTGTTCTTATTTTTTCCTGCTACCCTGATCGTTCTTTTGAAAACAAAATTCTCATCATGGTTCAGCATGGTGGCTGTATAGGCCCTGATGATATACTGGCCACCGGCCAGTGTATCGGGCAATTCAATTTGTCCCTGCGATACGGCCATGAGAACAGGCAGTGTTTGCCGCTGCAACACTTTGGAAGAACTATTGAGCAGTTCAACAAACAACACCGTGCTTAGATCGGAAGGAAGAAAATCTGAATAGAGATAAGCTTTTAACCAGGCAGTTTGGCCGGCAAGGTATTCCTCGCGGTCGAAGTGGAGATAAACTTTCTCTATGGGATTTTGTTCGTGCCAGCTCTTCAGTTTTTCATCGGGCTGCTGCGCGAATGAATAATGGGAAACAAATAAGATGATCAAAAGGCAGTAAGCCGCTTTCATGGCAGGTTGATGGGTTTAGATGCATTGAAATTAGTTGGTTGCCGCTGAAAGGCAAAAAGCAATTATATAAGAGGTAGTTAATAAAGATATTTCTTTACGGGTGAGTCTGCCTGCACAACTGCTTCTGAGCCGATGTCTGGGCCAGCAGTAGTTACAATTTTTTATCAGCAAGTCAAAAAGCTTTTGAACTGATCAGTTTTTCAATCAGCAACATTTTGCCATCAGTGGTCATCCCTTCGATCACCACTTTGAAACTTTCGGTTCTGTCATTATTGTAGAAGAATATTGGCACTTTACTATTTTTCCCATTCACAATAATATCGGGTTTCCAGTAAAGCGTCATGCGATGATCGGGTCCTCCGTTTTTGGGTGAAACTGCATAATCCGGGGCGTAAAATTCTTTAATGATCGAAAAGCCATTATAAGTGATCATTTGAGTAGCGGGGGAAGAGGACCTGAAATAGTCATCCTCTTTTTTTAAATAGACAGCAAGGGC
>DASVNY010000180.1:0-2918 GCA_036383615.1 Chitinophagaceae bacterium | reverse complement strand
CATTCAGAAGGGTCCTCATCCCAAAGAATGAACAGCTCGTCGCTTACAGGATAGGCATAGCGCCGGAAATGAAGTTTTTCTTCTTCGTTCCAGTTCTTATCGACAAACCGTTTGGTGATGAGACGCTGTGATTTGCCTTCGCCGGCAAACATTAGTTCTCCCTCTGTAATATCTCTTGCTGCATAAATGCCAAAGCCAGCGATCGAGTTGCCCTTCATTACAAAGGGCTTATTCTTTCTTTTATGTCGCGCTATACCTTCTTTAATAATGTGACGAAGAAAGCCGGCTTGTCCAACACCATCATATTTTAAAATAAAATCAGCGGAACCCTCAAAGCCGTCGGTATAAAATACAGAACAGGTGAAGTTGATCTCTAAAAAATAAATTTCATTCTTCTCATTAACCCTGAAATCAAGACGGGCGTATCCAACACCGGTAAAACCACAGAATATTCTTTCAGCAGCGGCCCTCAGTTGTTTGTCTAAAACCGGATCATCACAGGGAATATTGCAATCGGGATGAAGCTCCGAGGTTTTAAGCGCATAGGTTTTAAACTCCCGTCCTTTTGGAAAAACATATTCTACGGGTCTGAAAACAGTACAGTTCTTTCCATCAGGATTGGCTGCGACCAATACGGTAAATTCTCTCCCCGCAATATATTCTTCAACAAGCAGCGGTCCGTATTCTTCAATGATGCTGATACATTTTTGCTGTAACTCGATTTTTGTATGCACCAGGGAAAGTTCATCGACCCCTAAACTATCACCGGCTTTAGACGGTTTTACAAACAAAGGGAAGGATAAATGTTTTACGGCCTCATCAACATCTTTCAATTCATTGATGATAACATATCCCGGAGTTTTTACATTTTCACAATAGGCCAGGTATTTCATCAATTCCTTTGGTGGATCGTATAGCTTGGTGCTTGGGCCCGTGAAAGGAAGGTTTAATATTTCAAGCGTATAAATAACATCAATGGATGGCACCTCCCATTCGAGATAACCTTCACAAAGGTTGACGAAGATGTCATATCCTTTTTTACCCAGTTCTTTTAATTGCTTGTAGGTGGTGAGTTTATTCAGAAACACGGTGTGCACCTCTGCTTCCGGAATAAGGGAAGAAAGATCACGCGGAGGATCATAGTTTTTATAATCAACACCAGTGGTAGAATAATCGGGCTGCAAAACACAAACTCTCATACTTCACTAAGATAATAACAAGATATAGTATAAAGTGCAGGTTATTTAACGGTAACGGGTTTCTTTCTGGTACCTTTTGTTTGCCGGGTCTTTTTTACAACCACCGTTTCAACAACGCTTCTGCGCAATGCATCTTTGAGTATCTCGGCAATGATCATTGTATAGCTAACCTTCGATGCTTTGATGATAGCTCCTATGGATGTATAATCCTCGTCTTCGCTAAGGCCACACTGTGCATTTACTTCAAGCATATACATCCGGCCGGTATTCGCATCCATCCGGATATCCAGTCTTGAATAACCTTTTCCGCCACAGGAGAGAAAAGCGTCAAAACTCAATTGTTTTAATTCATCAACCAGGGATGGGTCAACTGACCTGTATTCGTAAAAGTTTTCATTCTGTGGCATGGGCGTTTCATCTTCATAGATCTCCCATAGCCTGTCAAATGATAAGAAGCGTTCTGTTTCAGGCAAAGAATTATGAAAAACCCTTTCAACGGGCTCATACACTTTACAATTATCCGGATCGTCTGAGGAGCCTGTAATGAATGTGGTAAACTCGGGACCTGTTATGAATTGTTCAACAAATAAGCCATCTGCTAATAAGTTCCATCCGCGATACCCGGTTTTTATCTCTTCTACCCGTTTGGTCAATTCTTCTTCTGTATGAACAACGTTTTTAACCGACACACCCATGCTGCCACCAGAAACGGCTGGTTTGATAAGAAGGGGTGTGCCCACCCTTTTGCAAATGCCTTTCACCGATCCCTTGCTTCCATTGATCACACGCCAGTTGGCAGTAGCTACACCGGCTTTATCAAAAGCCTTTTTCATTGGTATCTTGGAAGTGGTGATATTATAGAAATGTTCATCGGCGCCAGTATAGATCAGCCCATGTTTTTCCAATTCCTTTATTACTGAAACGCCAGGAGTGCCATTCACTTCATCACCATCGCAGAGGTTTAATACCAACGGGGTCTTTCCATTGGCGCTGGCTGCAACGGAATGAACGATCTCTTTATAATCCTGCATGGTGACAGGCTGCCATTTCCAATCAGCCTTTAGCTCTTCAAATACGCGGGTGTATTCGGCGATACTTTGTGTGAAGTCGTAGTAGTGCTGGATATTCGGATCGTCTGATTCCAGGTGCGGAGCCAGTATCCAAATTTTGTAAGGTTTTAATAGTCGGGTGGCTTCGGGTAATGTCATAATACACTCATGCTACTTTCCTGGCTGCCCGTTTAGCCAGTTGTTGTTGAATAAAATCCGTAAGCCGGTATTGTTTCCAAACATCTTCGGCTAAAAAGGCGGCGCCTCTTATTTCACCAATACAGTTTGGACTTCCGCAATAACAATTGAACTGTTGCGTCATTTCCCATTCGGTAGAAGGATAAAAGAAAGTCATTTCTTCATCGAAACGAATTTCTCTTAATGCCACCAGTTTCATGCTTGATGTGTCAAAGAACACATTGGGATCGCAACTGTGATTGATGTATTGCAGAAACTCTGGCTGCAGTGTAATATGCTTGCCAATATCAACCTGTACAGTCAGGTAAGTTGGCTCTGCAGCAATAGTTCCGGCTGAAAACTCAGCAATGATTTCACCGGGCTGAAATGATCGCTGTGCAAATAATGCGTTTTGTTGGTTGATGAGGCTTTGCCGAACCTGGGCAATGCCGTGATCGCTGATCTGGCGATGGGATGGGGTAGTAAGAGGGGT
>DASVNY010000179.1:0-10761 GCA_036383615.1 Chitinophagaceae bacterium | reverse complement strand
CCGGTACTATGAATAGCGATTCTCTTGTTGGCTGTGGTGAAATGTTTGAACGTATCCGCAGTTTTGATTGGGCCGAAACCCCATTAGGACCTGTTGAAAGTTGGTCGCCGGGCCTGTTGACTACCGTAAACATCGTACTGTCAAACCGCTTTCCTATGTTATTGTGGTGGGGGGAGGAGTATATCTCTATTTATAATGATGCCTATATACCTATTCTTGGTGCCAAACATCCCTGGGCACTTGGGCAACCGGTAAGTGTTTGCTGGAATGAAATATGGCACGTTCTTCAGCCATTGATCGATTCACCGTTTAAAGGTGGCCCATCCACCTGGATGGAAGACATTTTATTGGAGATCAACCGGCATGGATTCACAGAAGAAACCCATCTCACTATTGCGTATAGTCCCATCCCGGATGAAAAAGCGGAGAACCGCATTGGAGGTGTTTTGGCAACTGTTCATGAGATCAGTGAAAAAGTAGTGGCAGAGCGCAGGGTAAATTGCCTGAGGGACCTGGGCATACTCGGCACTAATATTCAAAATGCAACCGAAGCGTGCAAGCTTTCAGCAAAGGTCTTCGGAAATTATTCAAAGGATATCCCGTTCGCGTTATTTTATTTATTCGATGAGAATAAAAAACAGCTTGAGCTTATCGCCTCTTCTGGTTTTAATACGAATAAATATATAGACCCATCTGTGTTTATCGGGTCACCACAGGAAAGCGTCAATAACCTGGATAAAATATTTCGATCGGAAAAAATAGAAGTAGTAAAAAATCTTGAAGACTATTTTAAAGAAATACCGCAGGGGCCCTGGAGTGATAAGCCCCGAACCGCCGCGATTATTCCTTTACAGCATGGAAAAGGGGGCTTGTTGATTTGTGGCATCAGTTCCCGCCTTGAATACGATGAACAATATCAATTCTTTTTTGAACTCATCGGCAATCAGATTTCATCCGCTATTTCGTCTGCCAGCGCTTTTGAAGAAGAAAGACGGAGAGCAGAGGCCCTGCTTGAAATTGATAAGGCCAAAACAGTTTTCTTCTCTAATATCAGTCATGAATTCAGAACGCCGCTTACGTTGATGCTCGGTCCCACAGAGGAAGCACTGAATGATCCTGATACCATCCCGCAAAACAAGGAACGCCTGCGCGTAGTGCAACGCAATGCATTACGAATGCAAAAGCTGGTGAATAACCTGCTTGACTTTTCAAGAATTGAAGCGGGAAGAATTAACGCATCTTATGAACCGGTTGATCTTGCAGAATACACAACTGATCTCGCCAGTTCATTTCGTGCTGTGATTGAAAAAGAAGGAATAGCATTCCTGGTTGACTGTCCTTCATTGGCAAAACAAGCATGGGTAGATAAAGATATGTGGGAGAAAATCATTTTAAACCTGCTGTCCAATGCTTTTAAATTTACCTGGAAGGGACAAATCAAATTGCGTTTAAGTGAAGCAAATGGTTTCATTTCACTTGAAGTTGAAGACAGTGGTGTGGGAATTCCTGCTCATGAACAAAATAAAGTATTCGACCGTTTTCACCGTGTTGAGAAATCAAATGGCAGAACCATTGAAGGAACCGGTATTGGTCTTGCACTGGTAAGCGAATTGGTCAAACTTCATGATGGCACGATCACAGTGGATAGCAAGGAGAACCACGGTTCTGTTTTTACAGTAAGCATACCTTTTAAAAACTCAAGGGTACAGGAAACCAGGTCCGTTCAAGCAGGCATTTCTACTGATAGGGTATTAGCTGAATCTTATATTGCTGAAACAGATAATTGGTCCGAAACAATTTCTGAAGATCAAACCCCGCTTGCAACAAACAATGAAAAGAAATATATATTGGTGGCGGATGACAATGCCGATATGCGTTTTTATCTCGCTAAAATGTTATCGTCGGACTATGAAGTAAGATCAGTCGCCGATGGCCAGGCCGCCTGGGATGCCATCCGGGAACGAAAACCGCATCTTGTTATTTCCGATATTATGATGCCGGGAATGGATGGATTTGAATTGTTACAGCATATCAAATCTGAACAAGCTACGCATTCCACACAGGTTATACTTTTATCTGCAAGAGCAGGAGAGGAAGCAATCAATGAAGGATTGCAAAAAGGTGCCGATGCTTACCTGGTAAAACCATTTACCGGCAAGCAATTAAAAACATTGGTGCAAAACCGTTTGAGGGTAAAAGAATCACAGGACCTTGTCGAAGAAAGTGAAGAACGATTCAGGAGCATGGCCAATGAAACACCACTTTTTGTTTGGGTAACAGATGATAAACTCCAAACCACTTTCTTAAACAACACAGGCTTTGATTATTTTAACCTGGACAAAGAAAAAAACATCAGCCATCTTTCGTGGAAGGCATTTATTCATCCATCGGACATTGATCGTGTGCTGAAAATTATGAATGATGCTGCTGAACAGCAGTCGCCTTATTCACTCGAAATGCGTTTGAAAAACGGAGCAAGCGGCGAATATCGCTGGTTTCTCGATAAAGGAATTCCAAGATACAATGCCGGAAAATTCTGCGGGTTCATCGGCACCAGCCTCGACATACAGGATATCAAGCAGGCCGAAGAATTGCTGGAGCGTCGTGTAAACGAGCGAACTCAGCAAATAGAAGAGAAAAATTTGCAGTTGCAGGAGCAAAAGGATTTTGTGCAAACAATACTCGATGCCTCCAAAGACGTGGTGGTAGTATTTGACGAGCAGTTGAAATTTATTTCTATTAATAAAACGGTAGAAAAATTATATAATCTCAGCACCGCAGATATTGTTGGGAAACATTTGTTTGAAGTCTTTCCAAAGATTAATGATCCTGAGCTCCTTTCCTCTCTCCGGCAATGCCTGCAAGGTGAGAGCAGTTATATCCCGATGATCAAATCAACAGTAATGGACCGCTGGTTCCAAAACTACTGTGTTCCCCTGAAAGATACAGAGGGGAGGACTTATGGCGTTGTTATTATCGGGCACGATATTACAGACATAACTGAAGCGGCTGAAAAAGTACATGCTAAGAATTCGGAGCTGGAAAACACTATTACCATGCTTCGTACTCAGCAACTCAAGGACCAGCAAAAAGACAATTTTATTCAAATGGCGAGTCATGAGTTGAAAACACCGCTTACTTCTATAAAAGCTTACGCTCAATTGCTCGCGAGAACATATGCGGATACTGATGATGTTTTTTTAAAGAATGGATTATTGAAGGTGGAGAACCATGTAAATAAAATGACCAAACTGGTAGGTGATTTTTTGAATGTCACCAAAATGGAGTCGGGCAAGTTTAGCATTGAAAATGAGAGGATCGATATAGCAGAATTGGCGAGGGAAGTGCTAACAGATCTGCAGATGATCACAGGCTATAATCGTATTTGCATGGAGAGCACCCAGCCTATCTATGTTTCGGCCGACAAAGAAAAGATAGCGCAGGTGCTGATCAACTTTTTGAATAATGCAGTAAAATACTCACCGGTCAGCGAACCCGTAGTAATAAATGTAAAACCTGCTGGTACGGGATGGGTAACTGTTTCTGTTGCCGATAAAGGTCACGGCATACCGCTTGATGAACAGGAAAAGATCTTTCAGCGTTTTTATCGTTCAAGGAATAACAACGATAATTTTTCAGGTTTTGGAATAGGTTTATTTATTTCCGCGGAGATCATCCGCAGGCATAATGGAAAGATCGGGGTAAGCAGTAAACCGGGCAAGGGGGCCACCTTTTATTTCCAATTACCAATCATGACTTAAATTGCGGCAATGCCAAAAAAGCTGATGATTTTCGATGACGATGATGACCTGCTCGAAGTATGTTCTCTCATACTTTCGGGAAAAAACTTTGAGGTCGTCACTAAAAACCGTTGTTCCGAGATCATACAGGAGGTTAGCGAGCACCGGCCGGATGTTATCCTGATGGATAACTGGATACCCGATATCGGCGGTATTAAAGCGACAAACCTGATCAAATCATCCACAGAATTTGCCAATATCCCGGTTATCTTCTTCAGTGCCAATAATAATGTAGTGGAACTGGCCGCTGAGGCCGGGGCTGATTACTCACTCCAAAAGCCATTTAATATTGCCGACCTGGAGCAAATGGTCAATTCAGCGATAAATAAGCTGTAAGGTGAAAATTTGGCACAACTCCTCTCTTTTTTGGTTTACCATACAGGTCAGGTTCCTCATTATAATGTCAAAAGCTGAAATTTTTACAGATTGCCGCCCGGTGGCATAGTATTTCCTGTACCTTCGCCGTCCGAAAAATCTAAAAACAAAATCACTAAAATTATGGCTAAGAAAGTCAATGTTACCCCACTTCATGACAGGGTAATTGTGAAAGCGGCAGCAGCAGAAGAAAAAACTGCCGGCGGTATCATCATCCCAGATACAGCTAAAGAAAAACCACAACGTGGCACTGTCATCGCTGCAGGTCCTGGTAAAAAGGATGAGCCGGTAACAGTAAAGACAGGCGATACTGTTCTTTATGGCAAATACGCAGGAACTGAGATCCAGATCGAAGGCGAAGATTATCTCATTATGAGAGAGTCTGATATCCTGGCGATCGTATAAATGCAAAATTTAAAACTCAAGATATAAAATGTAAAAGGCCACAGCCGATTTACATTTTGCATTCAATATTTTACATTCAAAATTTTAAAAAATGGCAAAGCAAATCTTCTTCGATATCGAAGCAAGAAATAGGATGAAGAAAGGCGTTGACACACTGGCCAACGCTGTGAAAGTTACATTAGGCCCTAAAGGTCGTAATGTAGTTATCGAGAAAAAATTCGGTGCACCTTCTGTAACTAAAGATGGTGTGACGGTAGCAAAAGAAATTGAACTGGAAGACCCCATCGAAAATATGGGTGCTCAAATGGTAAAGGAAGTAGCTTCTAAAACTGCTGACCTTGCCGGTGATGGTACAACTACTGCAACTGTTTTGGCACAAAGCATCATTGCTGAAGGTTTGAAAATGGTTGCGGCCGGTGCAAACCCGATGGACCTGAAAAGAGGTATTGATAAAGCGGTTAGCCTGGTAGTAGAAAGCCTGAAAGCGCAAAGCCAGACTGTTGGCAGCGACAGCAAAAAAATTCAGCAGGTAGCAACGATCTCCGCCAATAATGATGAAACGATCGGTAAACTGATCGCTGAAGCTTTTACCAAAGTTGGTAAAGAAGGTGTGATCACTGTTGAAGAAGCAAAAGGTACCGACACTACTGTTGATGTGGTAGAAGGCATGCAATTCGATCGTGGTTATATCTCTCCTTATTTCGTTACTAACAGCGAAAAAATGGAAGCTGAACTGCAGAATCCTTATATCCTGATCTATGATAAAAAGATCAGCAACATGAAGGATATCCTGCACATCCTTGAGAAAGTAGCACAAAGCGGCCGTCCTTTATTGATCATTGCTGAGGACCTCGAAGGCGAAGCACTCGCTACATTGGTGGTTAACAAACTTCGTGGCACATTGAAAGTAGCTGCTGTTAAAGCACCTGGTTTTGGTGATCGCAGAAAAGAAATGCTGACTGATATCGCTATCCTTACAAAAGGTATCGTGATCAGTGAAGAGCAGGGTTACAAACTGGAGAATGCTGACCTGAGCTATTTGGGAACAGCAGCTTCTGTAACTATCGATAAAGACAACACTACTGTTGTTGGTGGCAAAGGCAAAAAAGAAGATATCGTTGCCCGTGTTAACCAGATCAAAGCGCAGATCGAAACAACAACTTCTGATTACGATAAAGAAAAATTACAGGAACGTCTCGCTAAATTAAGCGGCGGTGTAGCTGTATTATATGTTGGTGCGGCAACTGAAGTTGAAATGAAAGAAAAGAAGGACCGTGTTGATGATGCGCTTCATGCAACAAGAGCTGCAGTAGAAGAAGGTATCGTTCCTGGTGGTGGTGTAGCCTATATCCGCGCTATCGAAAGTCTCGAAGCAAAAGTTCGCGGACAGATCGCCGATGAGCAAACAGGTATGGCTATCGTTCGCCGTGCATTGGAAGAGCCGGTTCGCATCCTTACTGCTAATGCAGGTATCGACGGTTCTATCGTTGTTCAGAAAGTGAAAGAAGGTAAAGGTGATTATGGTTTCAACGCAAGAACTGAAGAATATGAGAACCTTTTCAAAGCCGGTGTGATCGATCCAACAAAGGTTAGCCGTGTTGCTTTGGAAAATGCTGCTTCTATTGCCGGTATGTTGCTGACCACTGAAGCAGTGGTGGCCGACAAACCAAAGAAAGAAGAGCCTCATACACATGGCGCTCCTGATATGGGCGGTATGGGTTACTAATAATTTTAAAGTGATCATTATAAGCCCTGATTCAACTGAGCCCCGGCGAAGTTTGAATCAGGGCTTTTCTTTTTAATGCATTTAAGATTGTAATTTTAGCTGCGAAAATTCAAAAGATGCGTGGCCTGTTTTATTTTGTCGTTGTTAGTATTCTTTCGATATCAACTCATGCCCAAACCAATTGGGTGCCCGGTGTGAAGAAAAAAGGCAAGGGAGATCATATCCTCTATTTTGGTCTTGGCTCGCACCGCATCTTTTATACTCCGGGGGATATTCATTTCAGCAGCAATAAAAATCCTTCCTTTGATTTCACACTTAAAAACGCAAAAGGAAAAGATAATGGTTTCCTGAGGTTCAATACAGCGCCGCAATTCTCTTATTATGGCGGCATCTATTTTACAAAGAAGAAATTTGGATTAGAGTATCATTATGATCATATCAAATATTTCATGAGACCCAACCAGGTGCTTCGCCTCAAGGGAACCATCAATGGCCAGCAATATGATAAGGATACGTTGGTTGGCGGCGATTTTGTACAACTCGAACATTCCGATGGCGGCAACTATGCAATGGTAAATGTTGTGAAATGGAAGCGATTGGCCGCTGATAAAAAAGAAAAACATTATCTGGACCTGGTGATGAAAGCAGGAGTGGGGATCGTAAATCCAAAGACCAATTCAACGATCATGGGCAATCATTACGATGAAAAATATCATTTCTCCGGCTATGTGATCGGATTGGAATCAGGTCTGCGATATAATTTCTGGAAACGATTTTTTGTGAACGGCAGTTTCAAGATGGCGTATGCCAATTATAATGACTTTCTTATTTATGGAGGAAAAGGAAAGCAGCAGTGGTTATCGGCACAATTCAATTTCTTTGTAGGAACCATGTTCCCGTTATAGAAAAAAAGAGGTTTAATTCTTAGCTATGAAAAAAATAATTATTCCCGTATTGATTCTTTTCACTTTTGGCTTCTCCTGCAAAAAAGAACTGATTGATATTTCGGGTTATACAAAAACGGATGGCGTTGGAAATTTGATGGGAGCAGCGGATGCGACTGACTGGACACATGATCCCAATTGGACCGAAGCAGAAGTAGCCATATTTAATACAGTTGGTATTGCCAACCTTGCCGGAACAAGTTCGGGAAGCGTCACTATATTCCCGGCTTATCCAAACCCATGCAGCAACCAGTCCCATATCGTGGTTCAATCTTCTACAAAATGTGTGATCCGTATGGCCCTTGTTGACGAGTTTCTTAATCAAAGATGGACTGCTTACCAACTTATAGAGGTTGGATTTAATAATATCGTCATCGCTCCCGACCCCGGCAAAATCGGCAAAGGCTTAATCCGGCTTTATTATGCCTTCGAATCCAACGATCAGCACATGTTTTACAAGGGGCATGGCGATATAATGTTCCAATAACAATTCAAGCGATTTCTCCACATCTGTACAGCTATTAAACGGAATTGGCAGACATTATCAGCGTGAGCCGCGTTCAAATCGGCGAAAATCTGGGGGAAACCCCACTATACATGCTTTCCGGCCTTCTTTCCAAAGCGCCAAAGCCTTACCTTTGCGGCCTTAAAATCAGCAATTAAATGATCAGTGTTAGGGACCTGAAACTGGCCTATGGCAAAAGGGTTTTGTTTGAAGATGTGAACCTCAACTTCACTAAAGGCAACTGTTATGGCGTTATCGGCGCCAACGGTGCGGGGAAAAGTACATTCCTCAAAATTCTCAGCGGTGAAATTGAGCCCAATAAAGGAACCGTTGACATCACACCCGGCGAAAGAATGGCCGTGTTGAAACAGAACCAGTTCCAGTTTGATGAAGAAACGGTGTTGAATACGGTAATGATCGGTCACACCAAGCTTTGGTCAGTGATGAAGGAAAGAGAAGCTATTTACGCATTAGCTGATTTTACCGAAGAAGATGGAATGAAAGCCGCCGAACTGGAAGGTGAGTTTGGAGAAATGGGTGGCTATACGGCTGATAGCGATGCTGTTGTTTTATTAAGCGAGTTGGGAGTGAATGAAGAATTTCACAATGCACTGATGAAGGACATCCCTTCTAATTTAAAAGTAAGGGTGTTGCTGGCGCAGGTATTGTTTGGCAATCCTGATATTCTTTTGCTCGATGAGCCTACCAACGGTTTGGATATTGAAACCATCAGTTGGCTGGAGAATTTCCTTGCAGACTATGAGAACATCGTATTGGTGGTGAGCCACGACCGTCACTTTTTAGATGCGGTATGTACGCACGTCGCCGATGTGGATCGCCAGAAAATAAAAATCTTCACAGGTAACTATACATTCTGGTACGAATCATCACAATTGATGGCACGCCAGGTGAATGATAAGAATAAGAAAGTGGAAGAGAAGCGCCAGGCATTGATCGACTTTATTGCCCGCTTCAGCGCTAACGCTTCAAAGAGTAAGCAGGCCACTTCAAGAAAAAAGGCATTAGAGAAACTGACGATCGAAGAGATCGAACCCAGCTATAGAAAATATCCCGGTATCATCTTCCAGCAATTGCGTGAAGTGGGTAACCAGATACTGAACATTGAAAAATTAAAGAAATCCGTTGATGGCCGTGTGCTGTTCAGCGATGTAACCTTCACCGTTAATAAAGGAGATAAGATCGCTTTATTAAGCCGCGACCCATTAGCGATCACCAATTTCTTCAATATTATTACTGCCGACACAATTGCCGACAGTGGCTCTTATGAGTGGGGCAGCACGGTAACGCATGCTTACCTGCCGCAGGAGAATAGCCAATACTTCACTGGTTCAGATAACCTGATGGACTGGTTAAGACAATATGTTCCCGATCATGTAAAGGATGTTGATGAGCCTTTCCTGCGTGGTTTCCTGGGCAAGATGTTGTTTAGCGGTGATGATGTAATGAAGAGAACAAATGTATTGAGCGGGGGGGAGAAAGTGCGTTGCATGATCAGCCGCATGATGTTGCAAAACCCGAATGTCATCTTATTGGATCAACCCACCAACCACCTTGACCTCGAAAGTATCCAAAGCTTTAACGAGCAGTGTACCGATTATAAAGGCATCGTGTTACTAACGAGCCATGACCATACTTTCATGCAAACTGTTGCTAATCGTGTTATCGAGTTAACGCCAAAAGGTATCATTGACCGCCTGATGACCTTTGATGAATATTTGGAAGATGAGCGAGTGAAGACGTTGAAGGAAGATATGTATAGGTAGTGAGTGGTGAGTAATTAGTTATGAATTCCCGTTTACGTTTGATTATAAATGCAAACGGGAATTCATTTTATAAGTAATGAACGTAGAACTACGAGCTGTCGATTTTTTTTAAGAACACTATTTGAAAAGCTCAAATTCGATTATATCTTCGTCCTCGCTACCATAGCTCTTGCCACAATTCTGGCTGTCCAAGATCCTTCCGTACCTGTTAATCTTCCGGGAAAGACTAGTATCCGGGCCGGGAGTATGCCGATCAATCGGTATTCGGGTTGAAACCAGAAAACAAAAGAATTTAAACTCCGCTACTGGCGGAGTTTTTTTATGGTTTGATTTTAGATCGCTACTTTCTGATACCTCGTTACCCATTTCTTTGTTCTGCTCTTTTTGCTTGTAATGTAATAAGGGACAAGCGCTGCCCCATCGAGCCAACGGATAGCACCGCCTTCAATATGCGAATCGTACTCCAACCCGGTCTGGGGAATAATTTCTCTTTTCACAGCGGTCATTTTCCCAAGGTCAATAACCAGGTATTCTGCAGACAGGCCTGAACCGGTAGTTATATTGTAGAACAAATGCAAATTTTCGCCGGATCGCTGGTAGCCTATTGTCGTTCCACTGCTGATAAAGGACACATACCATTTGTCAAATATGGTGTTGCCAGTGTTCCTCATCAAAGAATCATATACTGACAGCACCATTTGTTTATAGTAGTATTTAACGGTCATTCTACTATCATTACCGCTAGCAATAGTTTCGTATACTTCACTAAGCAATACCGTCTTGTCTCCATAGCTTGTAAGTATTACAGGTTTGAGATTATCAACCGATTTTTTTAATGGTTCGGCCCGGGGATTTTGATCACGAATAAGTTCTCCGTAATCCTTATTCAATTGGATAGTTGTTCCGATTATACTCTTTGCCTGCCAGTTAATTTTAAAAACACCACTATATTCTTTCCTTCTAACATAACTATAAAGCGAAAGGTATAATGCATGGGGTTGATCCGGCCGGGTATAGAGAATTGCTCTATTTACTTCGGGAGACAGAAATTCTGACGCTATGCTACAGGTCGTTATGGATTTTCCTTCTGCCAGGTTGAATTTTTCAGCAAAAATTTGTCCATTATTACTTCCTACAATAGCAATATCTCCGTCATCCAGCATTTTGCAGCCAAAGAAAATTCCCTTCACTGACCGGGTTGTCAACTTTTGTTGCTTTTCTA
>DASVNY010000178.1:0-2675 GCA_036383615.1 Chitinophagaceae bacterium | reverse complement strand
TCGATTAACCAATAACTAATACAGGTAATAAAAACGAACAGGAGAATGACTTGTACAATGTTTATCTGCCATCCATCCAAAAGGGAAAAGGGAATAGCTTCTACTCTTTCAACGTATGTGTTCATCAGCCATATCAACCACCTTAAGATTTTACCAATGAAAATGGCAAGAACCGGGACAAATGAAAAAACACAAAGGATGACCTCGCCAATAAGAATGACGCTTGATAAAGGAACCGCAAAAAAATTAGTGAGAAAGAAATAGGAAGGGAACTGATGAAAATGATAAATGCTGATGGGAAGCGTAAGTAATTGCGCCGCGAGTGTTACAGCATTCAGCTTCCAGATATTATCTGCCAGCTTGTTTTTAAAGTATAAGAGGTTATAGACCGGTTTCATGAAAATGACAATACTCAACACCGCAGAATAAGATAATTGAAAACCCAGGTCCCATAACCAATATGGATCATAACAAAGCAACAAAAATGCTGAAGCCGCCAGTGTGTTATAAATGGATGTACGACGGCCAAGACTCTCACCAAGCACAATGCAGGTGAACATCACAGCCGAACGCAATACCGATGGCTGCGCACCGGCCAACAGGCTGAATAACCAGAGACCGGCTATGATAATAAGAGGTTTTAGTATCCGGAGATATTTCTTCGACTTCAATGGTCTTAACAGTGCAACTAATAAAAGATAAATGATGCCAAGGTGCAAACCTGAAATAGCAATCACATGAACCACACCTGTGTTTGTGTATGACTGCACCAGGCTTTTGTCAAGATCATCTTTATAGCCAATCAATAAAGCTTCGGCTAGCCCAAGCTCTTTATCGCCTTTGATATTGTTTCGGAGAATAGTCAACACCCATTCACGGGAATCATAAATAAATTTTGGTAACCATTTTTCTTTTTTGCCAGCGATGATCTCAAATTCACCTTGCTGTAAATAAACCTGGTGAGTGATGCCCTGGAAAAGTGAATAGCGTTTATAATCAAAACCTCCGGGGTTGCCGGAATTCTTTATCTCCTGCAATGGCTTTTTGAAAATGAGCTGTGAGCCATAAGCAAGTTCGTTTACTACAGTATCTTTTTTAAAATAAACAATGATCCTGCCTGCAACAGGGATTGAATTTCCATCTTTTATTATCGAATGAACAATAGCATTTGCCTTGAAGGATTTTGTTTTTTCTACAAGTGGTTCATCCAGCGAAACGATCAATGCATCGCTTGAGTTATAGGAATGACCAAACCAGTTGCTATTATTCCTTACATCTTGTTTCCATACCAGCAAGGCACCGAGAGCGACAAATAACATTGCCACTGCAAGTCCTGTTATAAAGAGGAATTTGAATCGTTGAAATAGACTCAGAAAATAAAAACCGGAAAAAATGATTAATGCAGATCCTGCTGTGGCCAACCATATTGCCACACTGAGCTGCAAATACCATTGCAAAAGAATACCCGGTATTAAAAACAGCAATAGCCTCAGGAATGGAGTTTTTCTCCAGAAATGAATCACATAGGATGGCATAGTGAAAGTTAGAGAAGCAGGAGAGTGATTACAAGTGTATCAGCTAACTAAATAATGGGCAATTCACCTGCGAAAATCGGTGAAAACATCAGCGGAATCTGTGGAAAAAACAGGTTAGCCCAGTAGTTTATTCAGGTAGGCGATCTGTCCAAGATGATAAATATTATGCTGGATCAATCCATTTAGCAGGAAACGAAAATTATATTGACGATAATCCACGATCTCTTTCAGGAAGGTATCGTCTTTTGTTTGCAATAACTCAAGGATCTTTTTATGAATATCCTTTAGTTCGGCCATGCCATTAGCCCATGTATGTATCGCGGGATCGATCTCTCTCCAGTCTTTCTTTTCAGCAGCGGCCAGATCTTCTTCTTTATTGTCTTCCAGTCTTTTTAAAGTGAACTCCGCCCATGTATTTACATGATACAGCAATTCTATCAAGGAATGTTCAGTGTTGTTCGGGTTGGTATAAACTTTCGCCTCATCTATTTCTCCCAATATTTCATACATAGCTCGGCCAAACCAGGGCTGGCCATTCAATACTTTTTCAAGATTTTTACAGATAGATAAAACTTCTTTATTCATATAAGCAAAATACAAAAGAAAAGAAGTCGGTTTCAAAGAAAAATACTTCTATAAACCTTTCATTGCGATCCTTCATCTAAAACTTATCGAGGGGTGTATCGCAATGATCCGCAGAGATCGCAAAGAAAACCCTAGCAGACACTCAGGCTTAGCGCCATGGTGGCGCTTTGGCGAGATTAAATCTGCGGCACGGTAGCGCCCAGGACCACCGTGGCACGGTTAGGCGTGCCACGGCCTTAAGATTTTTGCAGATAGATAAAACCTTCTTATTCAAATAAGAGAAGGTGCAAAAGAAGGGGTCGGCTTGAAAGAGGGGGCCGTGGTATGGTGATGACCGGGACCACCGTGGCACGCTTAAGCGTGCCACGGTCATAAGACTTTTGCAGATCGATAAGACCTTCTTATTCATACAGGTAAGGCACAAAACAAAGGAGTCGGCCTGAGAGGGGGCCGTGGTAACGGTAGCAACCAGTACCACCGTGGCACGCTTAAGGTGCCACGGGTTTAAATTACTTACTCAAATACATACTCCTGTCCTTATATAATTGCCTGAAG
>DASVNY010000177.1:0-1964 GCA_036383615.1 Chitinophagaceae bacterium | reverse complement strand
GCTCCGGCATCGATTCAGGAAACAGCACTGCTTTCACAATGGAATGAAGACTTTGCAGGTATAACCTGTTCTTTTTCGAAAAATCAAATGGCTCGTTCACTAACTGCTCACCCTTCATATACCCGTTTCCCAATTTTATGTTGCGCTCAGCATAAATGAGTTGACTTTTCTCTGCGGGTTTCTGGTAAGTTATTCTTCCTGCTGTATCGAGAAATTTTACAGGGTTCGTATGCCGGTTCTGTTCTTCTGAAAGAAAGATGTCAAGCCTGTGAATGATCTGCACTTCTGCATAGCCCATTTTATGCAGGCTGTTATTGATATACTCCTGTCCTAAAAACTCATAGAGGCGATTGAATGCATCATTATCACTAACAAGCAGGATCTTTTTGATATAATGTTCGATCGTAGGGCGGCCATCAGCGGCGGAAGGATCGTTCCAAACTTCCGTTTGTCCATCACCAGCGGCTTCTGTTATCATTGTGCTGTTTTTATCCAGCCCTGCGATTTTTAATTCATTCAGTTTTTGCAAAGCCAGAATAGCAACAGGTAGTTTCACCGTAGAAGCGGGATAGAAATAAGTATCGGAAAGATTGAAATGATGATCCGTTAATTTGGCTTTGTTCTTTTTTGTGCGGTCAATCTGTGTATAGATGACCTGTATGCCAAAAGAATCTTTATTTTTCAAAACCGATGCTAATTCAGGCGAGGCATTTAATATAGCAGGTAATATTTCCTCTTTTAATTTGTTATCCTGGCCGTACATATTTATTGGTGAAAAGCTTAGCGTTATTACAATAACTGGAATGAAAGCGTTTATAAAAAAGCCTATTTTCATCGAATTAAATTACTGATATTAATGAATATCCTGGTAAAATCATTCCTGATCGGCTTAGTGATGGCTGGTTTGGTGTTTGCCTGGTTTGATAAATTCTCTTCAAAACAAATAATGCTTCCCGAGTATAATGTGGAGCATACGGTTTGGATAAATTCTTTTGAAAAAAACAATGAAACAGATTTGTACAGGACGGCAAATCTTTTAGAAAAAAGACTGAAGGGAATCTTTCCTGGTTATGAAATGACCCACGCTGTCAACAGCAATGAACAAGGGTTACTTCTTAAATTCAAAATAAAAAATACAGAGGATACTTTGTTTACCCAGGAAATTCTAAGTTCCGATGGTTTATTAGAGATATTTGAAATGTACACAGTTTCAGAACTAAATCCCTTTTTAGAAACTATGGCCAACTTCAATACCAAAAAAGATAGTGTGGATGAGAAAGAATCAACTGATAGCAGTTTACTATCTGAGTTAGCACTAAATAAGCCAGATTTGTTGATTGAACCACACTATTCCGATCTCAGCGCTATTGGATCTGTTAACCTTAAAGACACTGCGGAACTTGGTCGGTTACTTCGTTTACCTCAAATAGTAAAATCCCTTCCAAACGATG
The DNA here is from genome assembly GCA_036383615.1 of Chitinophagaceae bacterium. GTDB lineage: Bacteria > Bacteroidota > Bacteroidia > Chitinophagales > Chitinophagaceae > CADEDV01. The sequence continues at coordinate 513 of DASVNY010000177.1, read as the reverse complement.
CTCGTTATTGCTATGGAAGTAAACTTGAAAGTCCTATACGGAAAGGCCGTAACGATAAGATGTCGTTGTATATGTTGAAAACCAGGGGTAGGGAAAAAGCTTTTTTGCAAAACGATGATATCTTAAAGGCAAGGCTGGATTATGAAAACTATGGCCCTATTGTTTCTTTTGAGTTCACAGAAAAAGGAAGTTATGTGTGGGAGAATCTGACCCGTTTAAATATTAATCGCCCTTTAGCCATTTTAGTCGGTGGTAAGCTTATTTCGGCCCCTAAAGTTTCTGAGGCAATTACGGGTGGAAGATGCATGATCAACGGGGATTTTACTGTTGCTGAAGCCCGATCTATTGCCCTTATGATCTCAGGCCAGCCATTACCTGCCCGATCAACGGTCATTGAAACAAAGATTGAAACTATTAAGGCTAATAAACCCAACCGAAAACTGCTCCTGCCTTTTGCCGCATTCCTGCTTTCCGCTGTGGCGGCCTTTCTTGTTTTTAAAACCCTGAAAGCCA
>DASVNY010000176.1:0-3290 GCA_036383615.1 Chitinophagaceae bacterium | reverse complement strand
AAGGCCGGCGCTTATGCCATCCAGGAATGGATCGGGGTAGTTGGCATCAAATCAGTGAAAGGAGATTTTTACAATGTGATGGGACTGCCCGTGAGCAGGGTGGTGAAGGAGCTGGGTCGTTTAATGAGTTAAAAATTGGAGGGTTTCAGCGTTTAAGGTTGAGGAAATCAACAGTTGGTTATGGTTTAAAGACGGAGGTCAGTTTACCAAGCTGCGATAACTTTAAACGGAATAACCATTAAACCTATATGACCGAAAGGCTGTTGCAATTTGTCTGGCAATTCCAGTATTTCAATAAAACGGAGTTGCACACTATCTCTGGCGAATCTTTACAGATCATTACTACGGGTCAGTATAATCTTAACCAGGGCCCTGATTTTCAGAATGCGAGGATCAAAATCAGCAAAACAACCTGGGCCGGCACTGTTGAATTACATTTGAAAACCTCTGACTGGAAAAAACATAATCATCAAACCGACAGTAATTACAACAACGTTATCCTTCACGTGGTGTGGGAGCATGATAGGAGAATTAATGCAGTGCCGGTATTTGAATTGAAGAGCAGGGTGTCGAAAATATTGCTGCAACGTTATGAAGACTTGATGAACGCTTCATCATTTATCCCTTGTGAAAAACTGATCCATACAATAAAGGATATTACCTGGAAAATCTGGAAAGAAAGACTTTTAGCTGAACGGCTGTTACGTAAAGCAGCGATCGTTGACAGTTATTTGCAGCAAAACAATTATCACTGGGAAGAAACATTCTGGTGGCTGCTCGCCCGCAATTTTGGAATGAAGGTGAATGCCGATGCTTTTGAAGCGATTGCCCGTTCTATTCCTTTGAAGATCCTGTCAAGGCAAAAGCAACAAATACATCAATTGGAAGCTTTGTTATTGGGCCAGGGAGGTTTGCTGAAAGGAAAATTCAAGGAAGATTACCCCTTGCTCTTACAAAGAGAATACAGGTTTCAGCAGAAAAAACTTTCTATTAAACCGGTTGCGCTGCCGGTACATTTTTTAAGAATGCGGCCGGGTAATTTTCCAACTATCCGCCTGGCGCAATTAGCGATGCTGGTTCATCATTCGGCCCATCTTTTTTCAAAGATCAAAGACGCTAAGTCGGTTAAAGAGATCAGGGAATGGTTTGCTGTAACGGCGAATGATTACTGGCATTATCATTACCGGTTTGATGAAGCGTCGGCCTTTAAAAAGAAACAGCTTGGTGCTTCCATGATCGATAATATCATTATTAATACGGTTGTGCCAATGCTGTTTGCTTATGGCAATTATCACAATGAGCAAAAGTATAAGGATAAGGCATTACAATGGCTGGAGGAGACAGTGGCTGAAACAAATACTATTACAAAAGGATTTGCGGAATTGGGCGTGGAAAATAAAAATGCTTTTGATAGCCAGGCATTGATAGAGATGAAGAATGAATACTGTAATAAAAAAAGATGTTTAGAATGCGGAGTTGGAAATAGTTTACTTAAGAAGGTATGAAAGATGTTTTATTTCCGGTTCTTTCTTTTTTCTATTTTCCAATGATGTATTAGCATATTTGAGTTAAGTTCAAGAGTAAATTGATGCTCACCAATTCCGCCAAATGGATGCTTATTGACCGATATGTTATAGCCATAGGTCAGATTTATTAGTCCCAACCCAAATCCTATTTTGGGCATTGCCACAAAGTCATCTTCATTTGAATTAAATCGATAGATAAGCTCTAATCCTATACAGGGCCCATTGTAGATGGTTTCAGCGCCCAACTTAATGCCATAAACTCCATCGCTCCCGGAAGTTTTGGGTGTCCATTCAAATGAGCCATAATAGTTAGACACAGCAAAGCCATGAGTGGCACGATAAGCAAAACGCTGCAATGAATAACCTAATTCTGTAAAAAAATGCCTGTGAACACCAAATGAAGCTCTGATGCCTCCATAATGTCGATCCCATGTTTCAGGAACATATCCTTTTGTTGTATCGGTTGTTTGAGCACGAGCAGCAGTAGTACTAAAAAGTAAAACACAGAGCAAGAACTTCATAATAACATTTTTGTCTGTTATTTCCAGCTTCCCCAATCTACTTTCACTTCAATATCAGGATGCAGACTTAACTGCACCGGGCAGGTATTGGCTGTATTTATCATGATGGCCTTCGTTTTTTCATCCACATCTTTTAATGCATCAGGTATATGAAATGTTAATTCTATTCCACCTATGCGACGGGGATCGGCCTTCATGATCTTGAGCACATCAATTTTTACATTGTCCAGCTCGAGGCCCATTGTTTTGGCTTTGATGCCCATTGTCGTGATCATGCAGGTGGCAAGCGAGGTAGCCATCAGGTCGGTGGGTGAAAAGCGTTCGCCTTTTCCCTGGTTATCAACCGGGGCATCTGTTTCAAATGAAGAGCCGCTGCGAAGATGGGTACAGGTGGTATGCAAACCGCCATTATAAACAACTGTCGAGGTCATTATTAAATTTTTGCCCTAAATTTACGTCATAGCATCAAGCAAAAGGGTAAAGGGGCTGAAATTGTATGTTTTTGCGAACAACTTTCAAGCTTATTTCCCCGTTTAAGAAAAATCAAACAGTAGAGTGTGAAGAAACTATTTCTTTTTGTAATGATCGCTGCAACAGCCATTACCTCATCCGCACAAGATTCAACTTCAAGAAGGGACGATAAAAATGAACGCCGGGAAGCCCGCCGGCAAAAGATCAATGCATTGATACGCCAGTCAGAAGAAGGGGTATTGGTATATCGCAAGCAAAGTATATTCGGCATACAGGGCCGCACCAATGGCTATGGTCTTTTTTATGAGCTTGGAAAAATGAAGAGCAACCGCAAGACCAATATTTACCGGATCGATATTACTGAAACAAAGAATGCAAAAGAAGAAAAACAGTTTGAAGGCGGTAACTCTTTTGGCAATTCTCTTATCTACGGAAAGATCAATTATTTCTATCCGGTTACAATTGGTTTCGGGCAACAATACATACTTGGTCAAAAAGGAAACAAGAACGGGGTGGCTGTTTCCATTTTATATAATGGCGGTCTTGCGCTGGGTCTTCTCAGGCCTTATTATCTAACGCTGCGCAATGGGCCTACTATTAAATATTCTAAAGCTGATAGTGCCGCTTTTCTTAACGGACCTTATGAAGGCAGTGCCGGTTTTGGAAAAGGCTGGAAGGAAATAAAAGTGAAGCCGGGTGCGTTTGCCAAAGCTGCTATGCGTTTTGATTATGGCCGCTTCAATGAAGTGGTATCGGGTTTAGAGATCGGTCT
>DASVNY010000175.1:0-3036 GCA_036383615.1 Chitinophagaceae bacterium | reverse complement strand
CTCCCCAATGAATCTTTGTTCTGAAATGTATTGTGATCAACTTCATGATCACTGCCTGCAATAGTCAGGTATTCTCCCGTTCCCGGCGTTTCAAATAAATTATCTGTCCAGCGACAAAAGCTGGAACCGGCCGAACTTTTTGCTTTTGAGGCCAGGTGTTTAAAAACAAACCCCTTGATAGTAATATAGGCTGCTTCATTACCCAAATTAAACCCTCCTTTGCCATTGATCTCAGCGGCGCCTGTTTCCTCGGCTGCAATAACAATACGTTTCTCCTTTGTTCCGGCTACATTGACAACAATATCTTCATTAGCAGCATACACACCCTTCTTCAATAAAATAACATCACCAGGCTTTGCCTTATTGATCGCATTTTGCAATTCAGCAATTGACGATATTATTGATGGCTGATTGCCTACTGCCAACTGCTTACTGTCCACTGCCAACTGCTTATGATCAACCGAGAATATATTCTTCTTCTCTTTTAATTTCTTCGAGCGAAGCAATGCTTCGAGATAATAATAATCGCCATAGCTCAACGGCACATCCACTTCGCTATTAGAAGGTCTTGAACCCGTACTATGTAAAAGAATAAAACCTTTGTTTTCGCCAATAGGAGAACGGTAACTATTAGTTAGTGACGCTACTATTTTATCCGCCTTTTGAAGATAGAGCTTACCATTTTTACTATAAGTACTCAACTCATACAGCCCGGATGCGATAATAGCGGCAGCCGATGCATCACGTTGTTCATTAGGAATCTTAGGAGCATTAAAATCCCAATAGGGAACAAGATCTTTTGGCATGTTAGGATGATTCAACACATAAGCCGCGATCTTTTCAGCCTGTGCCAGGTATTTTTTATCCTTTGTAAAACGGTAGCACATTGTATAACCATACAATCCCCAGGTTTGCCCTCTCGACCAGGCCGATTCATCAGCATAACCCTGGTGCGTTGTTTTCTGTATCACTTTTCCTGTTGCCGTATCATAATCTACTACATGATAAGAACTATTATCGCTGCGAAAATGATTCGCCAATGTTGTGTTGGCGTGAGCAACGGCGATCTTATAATAAGAAGAGTCACCGGTGAGTTTCGTAGCAGCAAACAATAATTCCAGGTTCATCATATTGTCGATGATCACGGGATATTTCCATTTAGTGCGATTGTCCCATGATTTGATCACTCCTGCAGTTGAATTAAAACGTCGCGACAATGTTTTAGCGGATTGCACGATCACTTCCTTATAATGTGGGTTGTTAGTTAACCTATAGCCTGTTCCAAAACTGCAATAGATCTTGAAGCCCATATCATGTGTGCCGCCATTGGTTTTTTCCCTTTCGATCGGCGCAGTGTATTGTTCGGCTGCTGTTTTCCATTCGGCTTTGCCGGTAAATTCATACAAGAACCACAGTTCTCCCGGAAAGAACCCACTTGTCCAATCACGTGAGGAGACCAGCTTAAGTTTACTGCTGTCCAATGTTCTTGGTGATACCAGTTCCTGTCCTTCACTGCCCGGAGTTACTCCAACAGTGGCCCCGGAGCGTGCCGCTTTCGCCTTCGGAATTTCCGTGAGCATCACATGAGTTTGCTTTTCCGCTTCAGCTATTGCAGCCGGCAATTTGATGGATTGAGATAAAGCTCCACCCGTGGTTATGATCGATAGCAGCGAATAGAAAATAATTTTTTTGCGCATCACACTATTGTTTATCGATAGGTATTAATTGTATTTCCAGCAACTTCATCAATTCCGTTTTAGCAATTGATTGAGCAACGATCTTCAGGTTCTGCTTTCCCTGTTTTAATGAAACTGTTCCTATTTCTTTTGTAATAACGGTTGAAGACTTAGGATCGGTTGTTACTGTTTGTACTGTCTTAAATAATTCTTTAGCGTCATCCTCAATGATCACTGCATACTCGCCACCACTCGATTCAGCAGGAGCTAAGTATTTTATAATGACTTTGAATTGTTGCCCGGGCGAAGCAATTGATCTAAATGGCCAATACAGGTATTGCTCCTTCGATTTCCATCCTTCTGTATAATACCGGTCAGTTTTTCCATCGCCATAGCCGAATCCCTTACCGGATTGCATCGCATCAAAAGAAAGAAACCTTTCCAGTTTTGTATTGGGTACAACAAGATGTGATACATCTTTTTTGTTTGCCTCTTTCCAATCAAACACGAGCACAGTGTTGATGCTGTCCGGGGCTGATTTTGGTAATATCAAAAGATTGTCGCCATCCTTTGTTTTAGTAACGTTGACCTTTTTAGTGGGGTCACTTAAAAAATAGCCATTCGAGATTTGTACAGCACTGCTCACATACAATTTACCGTCAGCGGGCCAATTAAAAACATGCAGGTAAATTTTATTTCCTTTAACTGTTGACACACCCCAGCTATGATAAGGCAGAGGAGCAGCTTTTGTTCCATAAATGCTTTGGCCATTTTTCTTCAACCAATTGCCAATGCCATCAAGAATAAGCAGATCTTTTTTATCAAAAGCGCCATCACCCATCGGCCCGATATTCATCAGCAGGTTGCCGCCCTTTGATGCTGCTGTGGCCAGCAGGCGAATAAAATGAGCTACCGGCTTATGACTATTATCGAATTTAGAATAGCCATAGCTTTCATTGGTAGTTGGAATAGCTTCCCAATCGCCTGTTGTAGGAAAAAATTCTGCAGGACGATCGGCAGTATTTTTATAATCACCGAAATTCTCATTGCTAAATCTCACCAACCGTCCATTTACTACCACATTTGAATCAACCTCCCTGATCGCTTTGAGGATGCGGATATTTTCGGAGAGAGGAAGCTTATGTGGTGTATCGAACCATAAAATATCCGGGTGATATTTCGTGAGCAATTCACGTATCTGCGGGATCGCTTTTTCATCAACATATTTTTTTGCTTTCTCAAGCAGATCAGGATGCAGATCATACCAGTCTCTCCCACCAAACAGATTAAGATCGCCACCCGGGTTTTTATACTCCCAGTCATTACCCGGTGCATCGGGATGTTCCCAATCAAACGCATG
>DASVNY010000174.1:0-5677 GCA_036383615.1 Chitinophagaceae bacterium | reverse complement strand
CGATCAGCGATGAACAAAAAACAAAAGTGAAAGTAAGCGACCTCGTAAAGCGATTGATCGAGCAGGTAGCATTTGAGGCAAGAAGCAGTGAACTGGTTGACAAAAAAAGCGGCGTCAGCGCAAGGCTCACCATTTCAGCTTTTGAAAATGCCGTTAGCGCTGCAGAAAGAAGAGCGATCATCAATAAGGAAAAACAAACACAGGTTTGGATAAGCGATCTCGCCGGCATCATTCCTTCTATTACCGGCAAGGTAGAACTCGTTTATGAAGGAGAACAGGAAGGGCCGTTCCAGGTTGCCATGAATTTGGTTGATAAAGCTATTAGAACCCAGTTTGTACAATACTTTCCCAATCCTGATACGTTAAAAAAGAGAAGAAATACCGGCAAGCCGTCACAGGAGGAGCTTAAAGATGATAACCCTTATCGTCCCATCACCCAATGGTTTGATAAAGGAAATAACCTGAACATCTCTTTCAACACAACAGATAAAGAAAAGATATTGCTGCTTTACAAAGTAGATGGACTGAATGCATTGATCAAAAAATATTTTCCCAAGACCAATGATGAACAGGCCGCTTTGTTGATGGAATTTGTTTTGCATGGACTCGCCTCCTACTCTCTTATCAGCAAGAAGATATTTGAAAGCAAGATCGAGTTCAAGGATCTTGTGGGCAGTATGATGGATTTTAATGAAAAGGACTTTGAGTTTGACGAAGAGGCCTGACCCCAAAAACAGATACAACAACTGATAAGGCTACCTCAGCTTAAGTTGCTTATTGTTGAAGTCTCTGAGTTGCCTCCTTCGTCGGCAGAGCAAGTCCCTGAAAGCTGGTGTTTTTGCTTACAATTCCAAATTGAAGTACTCGATAGTGAAGTGAAACTTCAACCCCTTAGTGTCTTGGTATCCCGACGAAGGAGGGATCTCAAACTTTTTATATTTAGTTTTTTCTACGCCGTTGCTGTAACGAATGAAAATTATTCCTTCTTTGCTTGATTCGTTCTCCTCCTTTTTTGCAGCTTTTCTGGAGGCCTGATCTTAAAAACGGATACCACAACTGATATAACCACCGGGAATGAATTCCTCTTTGGTAAAACCCGGTGCAGCACCGATACGGAAAAGGATTTTTCCTGCTTTTACTCTATAACCACAATTCAGGGTGATATAAACTGTTCTTGTGGTATGATCGGGATATATCAACGAAGAAACACCTGACTGATCCTCACTTACTATATCAATACTGAGATAATGAAGATCGATCCCTGTTTCAAAATAATGATCTTGTTTACCAAATAACCGATATGCGCCAACCTGTCCCATGATCGCCTCTGTGTAGTTCCCAAAATTTCCACCCATACCAGCCTTGATTCCATAGCGGGGATCTTTTAATGTGTTATCAAAAACCACACTGTATAGCAGCCCGGTTTTCCCAACCTCAACCGACAAAGCGTATTTCATCGGTCTTGCTGTTTGCGAAACGGCCGTGATAGAAATTAAAGAAAGCAATATGACTAAAGATATCCTCATGCAAGTCAGATGATGTTAACTTCTCTTTCCAATATTACTCCAAATTTATCTTTTACACTATCGAGTATCTCCTGGCTTAGCTCATACACGTCACTCCCTTTTGCATGACCATGGTTCACCAGCACCAGCGCCTGTTTTTCATGGCAGCCCGCATCGCCTTTTCTATATCCCTTCCAGCTCGTGCCGGTATTATCAGGACCACACTGCTCGATCAACCATCCTGCAGCCAGCTTAACAGAACCATCCGCATTTTCATAGCCCACTATACCAGGGAAGGCTGTTTTTAACCGCAGAAATTCTTCAGCACCAACAGATGGGTTCTTAAAAAAACTCCCGGCATTACCGATCACTGCCGGATCGGGCAATTTGGAAGAGCGAATATTGATCACTGCATTTGAAATAGCTTTTATGCTGAGATCCTTCACTCCCGTTTTTTCAAGCTCCTGTTCAATCGCTCCATAACTTGTATTGAAAACGGGCTTTTTCCGCAGGCGAAATGTCACACAAAGAATAGCAAACTGCTCCTTATACTTTCTCTTAAAAACACTTTCCCGGTAACCAAATTCACAATCCTTTGCCGAAAAAGAATAATTACATTTCTCCTGCAGGTGAAAGGCTTTTAATTCATGAAACACTTCTTTAATCTCCACTCCATAAGCGCCGATATTCTGCATGGGTGAAGCACCCACATTCCCCGGTATCAATGAAAGATTTTCTACTCCCGCCCAATTATTGTTGATGCAATGCAACACAAACTGGTGCCAGTTCTCTCCCGCTCCAACGGTGAGATAAACATAGTCATCATCTTCTTTTACCTTTTTAATGCCCTTGATATCATTTTTGAGAACGAGACCATCAAAATCTTTTGTAAAAAGAATATTGCTTCCGCCACCCAATATGAATAATGGGTTTCTTCCGTTACTGGCAAGTGCCTGTTGCAATTCGTCAGTAGATGTAAAGCTGGCAAACTGTTTTGCTTTTACATCAATACTAAACGTGTTGAAACTTTTCAGCGATATGTTTTCCTGTAACGGCATAATTTATTAGTATATACCTATAAGGTTTAAATAGACCTATAAGGTTTTAGAAACCTTATAGGTCTATTTAAGTCTATTTAAAATTAGCTTTCATCACCCTCATCACATTTCCACCCAATATCTTCTTAATAGATTTTTTCGAATACCCCCTCCGTAATAATTCCTCCGTGATCTTTGGATAGGTTGTCACATCTTCCATTCCCACAGGCAATGAGCTTACACCATCATAATCCGAGCCAATGCCAGCATAATCATCTCCTACCAGTTTCACAATATAATCGATATGATCCACCAGCTCCGCCAGGCTGGGTCTTATACTCTTCATTTCATTCCGCAAATACTCCCGCCATTGAGTTCTCACATTTACTGAATCGGTTCCCAGCGCATATAACGAATCCTGGAATTTTTTTCGTACTGTGCCGGTTAAATAATCTGATTTCTGATCATAATCTTTACTAATGAACCCCGAATAGAAATTGATGCAAATAACACCCCCGTTCTTTGCCACCGCTTTTATTTGCTCGTCTTTTACATTCCTGAAAACAGGACAGATATTCCAAACCGAACTATGGGAGAGCATCACCGGCTTGGTAGTAGTAGCAATGGCATCATAAAAAGTTTGCTCCCCGGTGTGAGAAAGATCAACAATAACACCCAGCTCATTCATTCTTCTCACTACTTGTTTACCAAATTCTGTTAGCCCTTTTTGTTTCAGGCTATCGGGTCTTTCCGTTTCATCCCTGGCACTACTGGCCCAATCGGTGCTGTTGTTCCAGGTCAATGTGAGATAACGCATTCCCATTTCATAAAGCTCATTGAGTTTTTGCATATCGCTTTCGATCATATGGCCACCTTCAACACCGATCAATGCCACTAATTTCTCCTGCCTTACCCCTCTTTTAACTTCTTTATACGTAGTAGCTAAAGTCATCTGCATGGGGTTTCTTAGCAATAATGCATTCAGCGAATCGATCTCCTGGGTAGCATCTTTAAAAAAGCCTTCTTTATTTCTCGCTTTTTCTCCTGTGAACACTGAGAAAAATTGCACATCAAGCCCTCCTTCCCTCCAGCGAACAAGATCTGAGTGCCCTTCAGTTAGCCTATGTGAAATATCAACACCGTTGAGCACTTTTGAAGAAAGAACATCATTATGCCCGTCGATTAAGATCGCTTTATCATGAATGCGCCGGGCGGATTGCCCATGTAAAAAAGAAAAAGTTAATACCAGGAGAACAGAAAGAAAAAATCTCATTTCAGGAAGTTTGCCTAAAAATAAGAAATCCCGTCTCGTTTTCACGAAACAGGATTCTGTTATGGCTAATTATCAGGATTATTGAACCACTCTCTTCTGCTTTTCTGAACTGATCGGATTTTGTTTGATCTTATAACCTACAGAGTAAGGGCAATAGTACTCCACTGCTACCTGGGCCTCTGCATAAGTAAGGTCAACTTCTACCACCTCGGCTGTTATCACCATGCCGCTGGAATAGTTATAGAAATTCCTTGTGCCATAGAGACCAAAATCACCATACATCACGCTGCCTTCATAAGGGCGATAGCCATTTACTGAGCGAAGTATCGTGTATCCATAGTTCGTCTCTACTACAAAATAACCACAGTTTGCATCGCGGAAAACAACATCACCTCTTTCCTTAGCTAACCAATAACCTTCGGTGTCGTCAACCGCTCTTCCCCTGACGCAGGAGGCCAGTACTACTGCAGCTACTGCTGCGATGATAGAAAATGTAAAAATCTTTTTCATAGCGTTAAAATATTTAACTGTTTTATTGTCGTTCCTCTCCCTTTCGCTAACACAATACTGAGATTGCAAACGACGGGCAACAGTTTGATTACGGTTTGTTAAAAGATTTTCAACGCTTGTGAGAAGATCAGGAACGGTTATCGTTAAAGTGTTTGATAAGTGAAGCCAGGTTGTTCACTCCTAATTTATGCATTACATTCTTGCGGTGAGTTTCAACAGTGTGGATGCTGATGCTGAGTTTATCAGCTATCTGGTAATTGGTAAGACCATCTTTCAGTAACTCAACAATCTCGATCTCCCTGTCTGTTATCCTGTATTTATTTAGAAAATTCCTGTCAAAATCACTGGGAACCGACTTTGTCATTTCCGGTTGCAGGTAAAACATCTTGTCATCGGTGTGCACTGCCCTGATGCAATCAACAAGATCTTCCTTACCACAATCTTTTAACAAATACCCATTCACCCCAATGTCTTTTGCTTTTTTGAGAAACAGCTCATCATCATAACTTGTCAGGAGAATAATGCGGACATGGGAAGAAATCTTTTTTATCCTTTTAGCCGTTTCAAATCCATCAATCCCCGGCATGTTTATATCGAGCAGGATCACATCGGGCTGAACAAGATTCAGGAGCCCCAACAATTCCTTTCCATCAAAAGCGAAATCAAGTATTTCGATATCGCTTTCATCAGAAAGTAAATTCTGAAGTCCTTCAATAAAAAGCCGGTGATTGTCTGCCAGGACAATTTTGATAACAGGGCCCATACTTAAATATACAAAGCCGTTTTTGTAAATCCATTCCCTACCGGGTCAATCGACTGGTTTGGCTGACAGCAGGTAATCAACCGCCAGCTCATATCCTTTCAAACCCAGGCCAAAAATGCTGCCTTTTGCCTTTGCCGACACATGAGAGAGTTTGCGAAAATCTTCGCGTGCATGAACGTTGGAAATATGCACTTCTATCACGGGAGTTTTGATCGCCGCTATTGCATCACCGATCGCTACTGAAGTATGCGTATAACCGCCGGGATTAAAAATTATGCCATCATGATCAAACCCTACCCGCTGCAATTCATTGATCAGTTCACCCTCTACATTACTTTGATAATAGTTCCATTCTATATAAGGGAACTTTCGTTTCAGCTCCATAAAAAACTGGTCAAAGGACATGCTCCCGTATATATCAGTTTCTCTTTTACCGAGTAAGTTGAGGTTGGGGCCGTTTTATTATTACTATTATTATTATTACTATTATTATTATTATTATTATTATTATTATTATTATTATTATTATTATTATTATTATTATTATTATTATTATTAATACTAAAGCTACATTTGAAATGGCCGCCTA
>DASVNY010000173.1:0-4685 GCA_036383615.1 Chitinophagaceae bacterium | reverse complement strand
GCATCAAGACCTGAGCTGAGTGTATGGATCGTTACCGGTGATGGCGATGGATTGAGCATCGGCGGCAATCACACTATTCATTTGCTCCGCAGAAATTTTGATGTGAACGTATTGCTCTTCAATAACCAGATCTATGGTTTGACAAAAGGACAGTATTCTCCTACATCAGAAGAAAATAAAGTAACCAAGTCAACTCCGTTTGGAAGTATCGACCATCCGTTTAATCCATTAGCGCTGGCACTCGGAGCCGATGCAACATTTGTGGCAAGAACAATGGACCGTGATCCCAAACATTTGCAGGCAATGCTCATAAGAGCCAATGCTCATAAAGGCGCTTCCTTCCTCGAAATATACCAGAACTGCAACATCTTTAACGATGGCGCTTTTGAGATCTTTACAGAGAAAGGAACCAAGATGCAGGAAACATTATTCCTCGAACAGGGCAAACCGCTTTTGTTTGGACCTAACAGCGATAAAGGTATCAGGCTGGATGGCTTTACTCCTAAAGTTGTTGATCTTAATAATGGATATAGCGCCGATGATTGCTGGGTACATGATGAAAATGATATGTACAAAGCGCAGATCCTTGTCCGCATTTTTGATGATCCAAAGATCGAGGGACACTTACCAAGACCATTTGGTGTTTTCTATCAAACGCAGCGTAGCTGTTATGAAGATGTGATGGCAATGCAGATAGAAGAAGCAAAAGCTAAAAAGCCGGCTGATCTTGACAAGTTGTTGAAAGGGAACGAGGTTTGGACGATACAGTAGTCATTTATTTAATGATGTACTCAATGGGATCGCCCTTTTTCCCTGTTTGGTCGGGACTTTTATAGATTATTCCTGAAACAAGAATAATATCTCCCTCTTTCGTTTTTCGAAGAAGTTCAATAAGCTCTTCTGAAAATTTATTGCCCTTACATTTTACATGAAATAATGCCGAAGAATCACGAAGCGCTGTTACAGAAAAACTATCAATGCTGCATGTAAAGTCAAATCCCAATCCCGGGATTACATAATGACACCCAATGCCGTTTTGCGCAAGCAAGGCGCTTTTACTAATTTCTTTTTCTGTCGAGCCACCAATTGTTATCCTTGGCTTTGGAAATTCTCTCACCATAATCACTCGTTCCCCAACCTTCTTTAATTTTCCGTTTTTCTCAAGATGGACGCTAATTTTGGAATCGCCTGTTTTTAAAGGACGATATATAAACTGTCCTTCTTCCTTTATAATTTCCCCGTTGCTTGTAGAAAGCACTATTATTTTACTATTTACTCCTTCAACCGTACAGGATATTTGGTTATTTATTCCAACATAGGCAGTTTGGGTATAAGTATTTGTTGATAAAGTGAACTGCTGCGTAAAAGCGGGTTTAAAATAAAAAAGAACAAGAAAACAAATAAGAGATTTTCTCATACAAAGAAAACGAATAACTGATCACACTATTGTTAGCGACACCAGGCTTGTGTTAATTCCCGTATTCTCCCTTATTCAATTCTGAATTCAAGTGGTGCTGCATTTCCGATCCGGCCATCTGCTTTCAAAGCAGTTATCATCGAAAACAGGATAACATCTTTAGCCTGTAAAGAGTCTATTAGCTTGTGTATTTCTTCAGTAATAAAATATCCTTTTACTATCGTGAAGAAAAATAGCTCGTTTTTTCTAATAACCGTTACCGCATAGCTTTCAACCCTGTATTTAAGATCTAAACCTATAGATGGTGGAGGGGTTGCTGCAATGCCGATCTGTGATTTCAATGTTTCCTTTTTTATAATGCCCCCATTGTATCCTCCAATTGTTGCTACAGGATCTGGAATATTTCTTACTTCTAAAATACACTCACTAAGGATCAATGAATTGTTACTTGCCCTTTTAAATACGGTAATCCTGGTATTCGACGCTGTGAGAGGCCTGTATAGGTAACGACAGCCGTTCACTTTTGTAAGGCTTCCATTGTCGGTTGTTACATAGATGCTATCACAAGAAATATTCTCAGCAATGCACAAGATGGGGTTATCAAGACCAACGTAAGCTACCTGTGGCCGGTTGGGTAAAGAAAGTGAAACCTGCTGCGAAAAAGATTTAGACGCAGTAATAATAAAACAAATAAAAAGCAAAAAAGAATTCATGCCCTGCTTAATAGACATCCTATACTGAAAGTGTATTCAATTCCTTCTCAGCATTCGCAAAAATCTTCTTCTTCTTACTCTCATACCACCATTTCGGAACTGTTTTTTTCATCACGGTATCAATAGTGCGCATCCCAACCAAATTCCAAAAACCCTTTAGTTTTCCACCCCAGGAAGGTTGAAGAGCTCGCAGGCTCATTGCAAAACCGCTATCCAAATACTCCATATGATGCCAGTAACCGGCAGGCATGAACAGCGTATCACCCGGTTCAAGAATAAAATCAAATCCCTCCGCAAGCTTTAGTGCAGGGAACTTTTCATAATCAGGAGTTCCGTTCTGCTGGTAGTAGTGAGAAAAATCAGCAAGACTTAATACTTCAAAAGGTTTGCGGTAAAGCTTGTGTTGTTCTTTGAAGGGGAACATCAACACCCTTTTTCTCCCGGCAAATTGCGTATGTAAAATATGAGAGAGGTCAATATCAAAATGCATGTGGGTAACGCTGGTGGCGCCACCGGTGAAAAGCATTGGATACCTTTTTACAAATCTTTTCATCAGGTGCTCGGGCCAGGTAAAATCTTTGATCAGTTGCGGCGCATGGTCAAAGATATTGAAGAGAAATATCCGCCAGCCTGCGGGTCCCTGGCTGATCATATCTATGTACTCGCCAAAAGTTTTGTAATCGTCGGCTTTGTTGATAGGAGTGTAAGCATCGCTTTTCACATTATTGTAAAGCGGCACTTTCTTATCACCTACCAGTTGTTTAAAATATTCCCAGTTCCATTTTGTATAAGCCGGCCATTGTTTTGCCAGGTCCTTGATCACAACAGGGCGACCCGGTTCATAAAATTCTTTTTTGAACTGTTCAGGGTCGATCGAGTCAAAGGTGGGGACCGGCTTAAGTTGCATACCGCAAAATTAATTTGTAGCCAAATTACAAATTGTCGTGGAAATGATAGATGACAGGCAGGTTTTTTGATAAAACCTGTATTTTAGGCTTTATCATGCTGATACATGTTCACCCCGTTGACCCGCAGCCGAGATTGATCCGGCAAATTGCAGATACCCTGCGACAGGGCGGCATTATCATTTATCCAACCGATACTATTTATGGCCTCGGCTGCGACATTTTGCAACAAAGAGCCGTTGAAAAGATCTGTCGCATTAAACAGGTTGATCCTAAAAAAGCACAGTTATCTTTCGTATGCAGCGATTTGGGTCACCTGAGTGATTATGCAAAACAGTTAGACAACACCACTTATCGTTTGCTGAAAGAACACCTGCCGGGACCTTACACATTTATTCTACCAGCAAGTAAAATGGTTCCTAAGATCATTCAAAGTAAAAAGGATACGATCGGGTTAAGAATACCTGACAATAAAATAGCACATGCGATAGTAGAAGAGCTGGGGCGCCCTATTCTCAGCGCCACACTTCCCGGCGAACAGGTCGAAGATTATACCGATCCCGAAATCATGTACGAGAATTTTATGAATGATGTGGACATTGTAGTTGATGGCGGTATTGGTGGAATGATCCCTTCAACGGTTATTGATTGTACCGGGGGAGAACCTGTTCTTATAAGGCGAGGACTTGGTGAATGGGGTGAATAACAGTTACCCTTTCGCAAAATTGTATCGCAAAGGGCCTTTAGATCAAAATTAGTTCGTTGATTTTCCATATACGGAAAAAGGCACCTAAAATAACCGGTTCGCATCTTTTATTTTTCTTCCTTTACTTTTGCGCTGAACGAATATGAGTAACAAGCCGACTTTATACACTTCCCTTTCTCCCGCACTTTTGCATTTGTATGATCTCAGCAATAGCGTTGTTGTGATCATCGATGTGTTCAGGGCAACATCAACGATCGCCTCTGCATTGTACAATGGCGCCAAATGCGTGATCCCTGTTGACTCGGTGCCCAAAGCCATCGATATCAGCAAGAATATCGGCGGCATTGCTGCAGGTGAAAGAGATGGAAAGGTCGCGGAAGGTCTCGAACATGGTAATTCTCCATTAGAATACGGACGGGACTTTATTGAGAACAAAACACTGGTGCTAACCACCACCAATGGCACAAGACTATTGCAAATGGCATTGGACAAAGGAGCGGATACGATCATCTCCGGTTCTTTTCCGAATCTTTCTGCTGTTTGTGATTATTTAGTAGCAGAAAATAAAAATGTAGTACTTGGTTGCGCGGGTTGGAAAGATCGTTTTAATCTCGAGGATACTTTATTCGCCGGTGCCGTTATAAATAGAATTAAGGACAACTTCACTATTCACTGCGATAGTTCACTCATGGCTGAAACAATGTTTGCAAAGCATAAGAACAATCTTGTGAAATATGCTCCTACTCTCACGCACTATCATCGCTTAGTTGAGCGATTTGGTTTGATCGAGGATATAAAGTTTTGTCTTACCAATGATATAGCGAATGTGTTGCCTGTTTATAAAGAAGGTAAGCTGCTGATCAAATAAAAAAAGGCATCTAAGTTAGTGCATTTTTTCCTTGCTAAAGCCGTTATGGATTTATTTTTAATTTCTCCTCATTTAC
>DASVNY010000172.1:0-3233 GCA_036383615.1 Chitinophagaceae bacterium | reverse complement strand
ACGTCACTTCATGACCCGACGCCAGCAAACAGGTAGCGATGCTGCTTCCCATAAGGCCAAGACCAACTGTTCCGATTCTTATCTTTCCGCTCATAGCTTTTTTAATTCTTTACGACTTGTCTTTTATTCGTGCAACAGCATCTATTTCGATCTTAATTCCATCGCATAAAACAGATTGAACAGTTGTTCTTGCGGGTAATATGCCGGAGAAGAAAGAAGCATAGGTTGCATTATACCTGTCGAAATCAGCAATATCAGCAAGGTGAACCGTGCACTTCACAATATCATGAATACTGCCACCTGCCGCCTCCACAATTTTCTTAACATGAGATAATGTGTGCAATGTTTCTTCTTCGATGCTGGCATGAACCACATTACCGGTAGCCAGGTCAACCGGTCCCTGCCCGCTGATATATAACCAGCCATCTATCAACACACCTGCTGAATAGGCGCCGGTGACAACCGATTTATCGGGATGTTTTATTTCTGTTTTGCTCATGTTACTTCGTTGCCAGGTTCTCGAGAAAAGGCCAATCTTTAAATGAATTAATAAAATTGATCAGTGCCTGCACTGCATGATTATACAGGTGCTCTCCTTTCTCCGCTGTTGCTAACTGCGGCTCTCCACTACAACCATTGCTGGAAATAAATGGTGTTTGCTTAACCATGCTCACTCCTTTATAAGGTTCATCATCTTCAAAAGGAATAAAGCCGTTGCTGGCCGGGCGCTTTGCTCTTTGTATCTCGTTTTTAAAAACTTTTCCTGGTGATAAATGAAGTAACAAACTTGTTTCATATTCACAGGCATGGCTCAACGCAGGCGTTTCCATGGGTGGGTTTCCTGCAAACCATGAACCTGCCAGTTCCCAATAAGTAGCAAATACGATATTGGGATTAATCGTTAAATCATACTTGCTGCTCAGTATTGCCAGCGCCTGTCTTCCCGGTGTGATATTTCCTCCATGACCATTCAGCAAAACGATGCGGCGAAAACCTGACTGCAGTAATGACTCTGTCATTTCAACAAGAGCCTGGGTGTATGTTGCTGCCGACATACTGATAGTTCCTCCAAAGGGAAGATGATGATGGCTTGATCCATAAGGTAAGGTTGGGCATAATAATACCTGCCCATGTAATTCCTTTTCTGCTCCGGCTGCTACATGCGAAACGAGGATGGTATCTGTTGACACGGCAAGATGGGGGCCGTGTTGCTCAATAGCGCCGATCGGTAAAACAACTACCAGTTGCTCTTTTTCGGTCCGGTTCAGCGCAGCAGTACTTAACTCAGATAATAACATGCAATTAGCTTAAGTGGTGATAAAATTATTGATTGGTTATCGTGGTTTATTCGCTTTATTAATTAATTATGTGTACTTTATTAACATGGCCATTCCGCCTCGGGGAGCCATTATAACCATTCCTTTTTGGGATTGGATGCGATCATATTACTTGTTTTATTGTTTATTCAGTATGAATAAATTATGAACAAATAAGCAAAATAAAAAAACTAAAATTTATACTTTAAAAACAGGGATAGGAGTATATTGCCTCGTTGTTGTTAATATAATATATGAAGCCGCAATTACATAAGCTGCCTATTGACTCAGATGCTTCCTTTCTTTTTAAGGTGCTGGAGTTGGATTATTTCTCTAACCCCTGGCATTTTCATAAGGAGTATGAACTGGTGCTGATCGACAAAAGCAGGGGCACCCGTTTTATCGGCGACAATGTTTGTCATTTCCAGGATGGTGATCTCTGCCTCATCGGTTCAAATATCCCGCATTTATACAGGAACAGCGAAGAATATTATTCAAAGAAAAGCGGCTTATCGGCCCGTTCAATTTTTATTCATTTCACAAAGGATTTTTTAGGCGGTCATTTTTTTGATGTGCCTGAAATGAAACTGGTGAATAAATTATTGGAGCGTTCATCACAGGCCCTGGATATACAGGGAAAAACCAAAAAATATGTGATCAGCAAACTCCATGATATGATGGAGGAAAAATCACCGCAACGCCTGTTGAGTCTTTTAGAGATCCTGTTGCGACTCTCCAACAGCAATGATCTTAAACCATTGTTGTCACCAGGCTTTTCTGCCAACACGAGTGGCGATTCGGAAAAGATCAACCGGGTATTTGAATTTATCATGAAGAAATACACTGAAGAAATTTATATACAGGATATCGCTTCAAAGCTAAATATGAGCGTAGCTGCTTTTTCAAGGTATTTCAAACATCATACCCGCAAAACCTTTTCTGATTATGTTACGGAGATCAGGATCGGTCATGCCTGCAGGATGCTGATGGAAAATAATTATAGTATTTCGGAGATCAGTTTCCAAAGCGGGTTTGATAATCTTTCAAACTTTTACCGCCACTTTAAAAAGATCACCGGCATTATTCCTAAGGAATACCGCAGCCGTTTTCTGAAAACAATGGCCTGATCTTATTTGGGAAAAATAGTTTTACAGGTAAATACGGTAAAACCGGTTGGCGTTCTCTATCCAATCAAGAAAGCACGGATCGAGGCCATTGAGGTGTGCCATTTCAAGCATAATAGATTCCAGTATTTCCGGGCTCTTTTGATCATCATCAACCGACACAATACTTATCCCTTTTTGTGTATCTCCATTGAAATGTTTGAACCGGTGAAATAACAATGCCAGTAGTTTGCCTGGAAAAGAAAATGGCGGAGCCAGTTTGATATTATCACGCAATATATCTTCCCTGATCGTTCTTTTATTCAGGATAATTATCTCAAGTGCGGGATCGGCAGCATGTTCAAGCACATCGGCCCATTGCTCTTTGGCATAAAGAACATGATTGCAATAGCTGCTGCTATTTTTAGCTGTTACTGCGGGTAGTCTTTGTGCCGACATCACCAGCATTATACGTTCACGGCAGGCTTCTTCCTGTAGATGATCAACTATACCAAGATCAACAAACCGCCTGGCCATATTGCCAGGGCCAAATTGCAATATCTTTCCTGAAGGGGTTAATAACGGAAGCCTTGCCGTAACCTTATTCTCTTCATTATCATTATTGCGTTTCAGCATCATTTTTTATGAACTTCACTGAATCGTTTAACAATCGCTTCATGTGACCGAAGTGCATTGGCGGGTAATGGCTCGCTGCCAAAAACCAAAAGATCTTTATTGGGTTGGATCGTAATACCGGTTTCATTGATACTACCGTCTTTATTACTGATCGCGGCGATATTGAGACCTAATCCTT
>DASVNY010000171.1:0-1580 GCA_036383615.1 Chitinophagaceae bacterium | reverse complement strand
TATAAACGACCCATCGTTTCTGTATGGGGCAACACATCACCTGTATTTGGCAAAGCTCCTTATTATGGAAGCCAACAGGTGAGCAATGATATTTTCCAGAACAGCAAATTAGGTTGCCGCCCTTGTTCTGACAAAGGTTTTGGCAAATGTCCCCGCGGGCACTTTAAGTGCATGGAATCAATTGCTGTTGCTGATGTGCTCGATGCGGTTAAAAGAAAGCTGTGAACTTTCTCCACCAGGGAGCAGGCTTTGGATGAAAAAGAGGATAGGCTGTATATGCCTGCACTTCGGTTAATATTTCTTTTTCAATAATTGCCATCTCTTCCACTGAAGGCTGAATATTTTTCTCTGTTACAGAGAGCCAGGTTTGTATTTGTCTTGTTTCCGCCGGCATTGATCTTCTTTGAAGATAGCGGCTGATCTTTTTATGTAATGAATCGGTGGTCATAAGGAAAGTTTAATTAAATGAACGTGATCTTACCAAAGGTGCATCACTCTTTGAAAGGCATACCTTACATTTTTGATATTCACATGAGGTATGTATTGATGCCACCATTGCTCCTGTGATCTGTTTTCTGCTATTCCTGCTGATGCTGTGAATGCCGGTTGTTTTGCCTTTACAGGTTCTTTGGCCAGCTGTAAGGTTTCAAGCCTGAAACCAGGGATGATATTTTTTTCAATGCTGACAATGTCTGCGTTCTCGATCAGCTTTTCATTCACACATTTTACTACTGACCTGCGAACCTCGGTATAGAGGAATACTGAAATAGAAAAATCAGGAGGTAGTTGCTGTCTTTTCTCCCAGAGATCAACAAAAATATCTCTTACGATACGGCGGGCATCATGGGGAGAATGCAATTTGTTGATGCAATAAGAATAAAGGGAGATGCAATAACGATGATGGAGCTCTTCAAAAGCTTCGGTGTTGTCAAGTTGTAATTGATCAATAAGTGTTTGATCGGGAGTGAAATTCCTGCTCATGGGGTTACGTTTAAGTTAACAATCCGGATAATGGAGTTTGTTAATCGCAGGAATTGGGTTCGAATCGGGGAACAAAGTATAAAGAATATACGATGCTTCAAATACCCCGGATGGCTGTGCTTATCGGAAAACTACTTGCCGCTTTGCACAATAGTTTGACAGCAAGGGGTTAAGAATAGTTGCTTTTTTAGAAGAAAATTTTATGCACTCGTAATTGTACGATTCTTTTAGCTGCTATTAAAGGGTTGATCTGTAACTTTCAGGAAATTCACCTGGTTAATGAAAGCTGCCTGGCTATCCTCTTTTATACTTGCCTGTCTTTATTTGCCTGCTCAGAATAATAAAGAAGTTCAAACATTTTGGATGAGTGATAGCGTGAGAGTGACCATTGATAAGCCCTCTTTTCTCAGCCAGCGGAAAGAAACGATCATTACTTTTTTTGCATTACCCAATGGCAACACGACCGAGCAAACGATGGGTAAAAAAATGAAGGAGGGAGACGACTGGCATTTTGATATCCAGCATATCAGGGCGCAAACCCGGTTTATCAGGAAGGAAATGCCAGAAAAGAATTTTGTGGTTATCTATCTCGAGAACAA
>DASVNY010000170.1:0-7115 GCA_036383615.1 Chitinophagaceae bacterium | reverse complement strand
TTTGTTCAATTTGTAAATACGTTCAGCTTCTTTTAATTGATTGTCAACATCCGTTACCTGGTTGAGACGGTTCACTGTATTTTGCTGGGCAGCATTCTGCGATATCTGCATTTGTGTAAGCAGGTTATAAACCGATGTTTCCTGGTTCACCAAACTCAACTCGAGATCGGTATTTGATAAGCGAAGGATCGGTTGTCCTTTTTTCATTACGGCGCCATCTTCCACCATTTTTTCTTCCACTCTTCCTCCTTCCAATGCATCGAGATAGATGGTGGTCATGGGCAGCACGATTCCATTCACGGGAATAAACTCCTGGACGGGCCCGGTTTTTATTTCACTGATGCTGATGCGTTCCGCATCCACGTTCAGTTTTCTTTTGCCTGAAGTGAGGGAGTAACTTATAAATGCTAATGCGAGAACACCTACTATTCCTGCAATAGTTAAGATCCTTTTCTTGTTCCATTTCTTTTTTGCGATGACTCTGTCCACGGTTGATATATTTTGAGCGATTACGAAAGCTGCGAGCCTTGAGCCATGAGCTACGAGCTGCGGTGCTTCAATTCATTTTCGAACTATTGGTCTCGAAGCTCATAGCTCACAGCCCATAGCTTTCTGGCTATACACATGAGAAAACTGATAGGATACCTATAAGAATATGCCAGTTTGGGACGCTTATGATTTACAGAATGTTACAAAAAAACAATCTACGAAGACGTTCGTTAGCGATACAATCACTGTCCGGTTTTGATACAGTTGTTCAGAGCTTCCATTGCTAAAAATTTAATTGCCATGCGGTTGTAATTATGGTATAATTGCAGCGGATGACATTATATATATATTATGTTACTAAAAAATGCTTCGATATTGGTGGTGGATGATGACCAGGATGTGCTGACCGCTGTTCGCCTATTATTAAAAACAGAAGCAAAGGAAGTTGTTACCGAAAGAAATCCCGAAAACCTTCGCTGGCATTTATCAAAGGATTCATTTGACCTGGTATTGCTCGATATGAATTTCACCAGTTCGATCAATACCGGCAATGAAGGATTGTTTTGGCTGAAGGAAGTAAAGAAACAAAAGAGTGATACGTCGGTGATCATGATCACGGCTTATGGCGATATTGACCTGGCCGTTCGTTCATTAAAAGAAGGAGCAGCTGATTTTGTGGTGAAACCCTGGCACAATGAAAAACTGATCACTACGCTAAAGGACACATTGCGCCGAAAAGAATCAAAGACATTATTATTCCCCGGTCAATTAAGCGAATCAATTATCGGTAAAGAACTGATCGGTGAATCTGAATCGATGCAGGAGATATTTCATAAGGTTGAAAAGATCGCACCGACGGAGGCCAATATTCTAATACTCGGTGAAAATGGCACGGGCAAGGACCTGGTAGCAAAAGCTATTCACCAGCAATCACTGCGTGCTGCTAAATCATTTATTAAAGTAGATGTAGGCGCATTAACCGAATCATTGTTTGAAAGTGAGTTGTTTGGTCATAAGAAAGGCGCTTTCACCGATGCAAGGGAAGACAGGCCCGGGAGATTTGAAGCTGCGAATGGCGGAACACTTTTTTTAGATGAGATCGGCAATATCTCGTTGCAGCAACAAGCCAAATTACTGAACGTGCTGCAAAGCCGTCAGGTAACAAGATTAGGAAGCAATGAACCTACCGCAGTTGATATAAGGTTGATCTGCGCAACTAACCTTCCATTGGTTGAACTGGCCAATGAGAACCGCTTTCGAAAAGATCTTATCTATCGCATCAATACCGTAGAGATCATTATGCCGCCATTGCGAAAAAGAGGAAATGATATTATGCTGCTGGCAAAACATTTCGGCAAACTTTACAGCAATAAATACATTAAACCAACACTTGAATTTGACAATAAGGCGATCGATAAATTATTGAACTATCATTATCCCGGTAATGTGCGTGAATTGCAATACAGTATTGAAAGAGCTGTTATCATGGCGGATGAAGATGTGTTGCAGGCAAAGGATATCATTTTCTCTCCTATTGAATCAGCCACGATAAAAGATAATGAACCGGCTGAACTGAAACTCAGCGCCATTGAAAAAAACACGATACTCAAAGTGATCGAGAAGAATAATGGCAACATTACTAAAGCAGCAAAAGAACTGGGATTGACGAGAACAGCATTGTATAGGAGACTAAGCAAGTATGATATTTAGGTGTGAGGTGGCAGCTGCCAGGTGCCGGTAGGCCAGGCACCTCACACCCGACACCTGACACCCGACAACTGAACAAAAATGTCTTTTAAAAGATACGAATGGCGAATAATATGGCGTGTGTTGTTATTATTTATAACACTTTGCGGAGCATCATTGCTTTTGGTGAACCAGTTATATGTCTATTTACTGATCGGTATTCCCATTATCATTTACCAGGTGATCGAATTCTATCGTTTTCAGAAAAAGGCGCATGATGAATTGAATCAATTTGTTGAGTCCGTTCATTATCGCGATTTCTCCCGCTATTTTGATGTCAAACATGCACCGGTAGAAATTCAACCACTTCGACAGGGCTTCAACGAGATCAACACTACTTTCAAAGTTATCAGCAAGGAAAAGGAAACACAATATCAATACCTGCAGAAAATACTCGAACTGGTTGACACCGGCATCCTGTCTTATGAAGAACAAAGTGGTGAGGTGGTATGGATGAATGAATCGCTGAAAAAAATGTTGCAGGTACCTTACCTGAAAACCATTCATTCGCTGGCTAAAAGAGATGAAGAGTTATACAAACAAATAAGCTCCCTTAAGCCGGGAGATGGAAGGATCGGAACGGCTCATCTCGAAACTTCATCGTTCAAAGTTTTATTATCAGCAACCGCTTTTCAAACCGAAGGAAAAATTTATAAGCTTATTGCTTTTCAGAATGTGAATGAGGCGTTGGATGAGACCGAATCAAAAGCCTGGCAAAAACTATTGAGTGTATTAACGCATGAGATCATGAACTCAGTGGCGCCTATTTCTTCTTTAGCGGATACCTTAAAAAATCGTTTACAACAATCTGTCCCGGTATTAAGTAATGAATCAGGATCTGTTGATGATCTTGAATTGGGTATTGACACGATCAAGCGAAGAAGCGAAGGCCTGCTAAAGTTTGCGGAGACCTACCGCAACCTGAATAAGATCAATACGCTTAATCTTAAAAAAGTGTATGTAAGAGATCTGTTTGAAAATCTTTTGCAGCTCATGCAGCCAACAGTTGAGCAAAAGAATATTGAATTGGAAACGATCTTAAAAGATATGGATCTTTCTTTGGAAGCAGATATTAATTTGCTTGAACAAGTGCTGATCAATTTAGTGGTAAATGCTATTGAAGCGGTAAAAGAAAGACAGGACCCACGCATCATTCTTTCTGCATATAGAGCCAACAATCACAAAACAATTATCAAGGTTGCCGACAACGGCACAGGCATGCCCGCCGAGGTTCTTGAAAAAATATTCATCCCTTTCTTTAGTACAAAGAAAAGCGGCAGTGGTATCGGGCTCAGTCTTTGTAAGCAGATCATGATGCTTCACAAAGGCAACATCCAGGTGCAAAGTGTGGAAGGTGAGGGCACCGCTTTCTTTCTGCAATTTTAAGTGTGCGGCAACTGAAAATTGAACATTGAGCATTGAAAATTGAGCATTTTTTTCCCGTTGCAAAAGAGAAATGTTCAATGTTCAACGAACAATTTTCAATACTCA
Organism: Chitinophagaceae bacterium; assembly: GCA_036383615.1. Taxonomy (GTDB): domain Bacteria; phylum Bacteroidota; class Bacteroidia; order Chitinophagales; family Chitinophagaceae; genus CADEDV01. Next base: position 3,389 of record DASVNY010000170.1, on the reverse strand, counting down.
ACTTTCGCAGCTCACAACTCATGGCTCACAGCTTATCCTCACTGTTTTGGCTAATTTTTTGGAAGCATAACTCTATTTAAACCTAACGTAAATGAGCACGGCTTTTCCTATTATCTCCTGGGGCAATGGAACTAATATATATGAAGTGAATGTGCGGCAATACACAGAGGAAGGCACACTCAAAGCATTTATGAAACATATTTCCCGTTTATCTGAAATGGGTATCGAAATACTCTGGCTGATGCCCATCACTCCCATAAGTGTTGAAAAAAGACAGGGAACATGGGGAAGTTATTATGCAGCGAGTTCTTACACAGATATTGATCCTGCCTATGGCACGGCCAATGATTTTAAAGAACTGATAAAGCGATCGCATGAATATGGAATGAAAGTGATCATTGACTGGGTTGCCAATCACACCGGTTATGATCATGTATGGACAAAACAATATCCCGCCTGGTACCGCAAAGACAAAGAAGGAAATTTTACCGGCCTATACGGCTGGGTGGATGTGATCGATCTGAATTATGAGATGACTGAGCTAAGAGTTGAAATGGTCCGATCGATGCAACATTGGATAAAAGAATTTGATATTGATGGTTTTCGTTGTGATATGGCAAGAACTGTTCCGCTTGATTTCTGGATCGAAGCAAGGGCGCAATGTGATGCATTGAAACCCTTATTCTGGCTGACCGAATGCGAGATACCGGAATACCACGAATCATTTGACGTTACCTATGGGTGGGAAGCGATGCGGGCCTTTGATAAATATATGAAAGATGATCCCGCTCCCGGTGAAGAAACGAGTTTAGCGGATATCATTGCGATACTTAATGCTTATGCAAGATATCCCGTAGGGTCAAGAAAACTGTTATTCACTTCCAATCATGATGAGAATACCTATTCAGGAACAGAATATGAAAAATATGGTGCAGCAGCCAAAGCGATAGCTGTATTTTCCTGTACATTTCCCGGCATCCCTTTAATTTATTCCGGACAGGAAAAACCAAATAAAAAACGATTGCCTTTTTTTGAAAAAGATTTTATTGACTGGCAAGGTGAGATTGAGTTGAATGAATTTTATAAAGAACTTCTTTTAGTACGCAAACAAAACAAAGCTTTATCCGAAAGCGCTTCGGTGCTGATCATTCCTTCTCATCACCCGGATGTATTGATATATCTCTGCCGCCGCCAGCAGGATAAAGTGCTGGTGTTATTGAATTTCAGCAGGGAAAAAGCCTCTTTCTATTTTGATCATCCTGCTGTGCCGGGAGAATACACAGAATTATTTACACGCTATCTCCAAACAATCCAGCGAAAGGAAAGCTATTCTTTTGAACCCGGTCAATATGCTGTCTATCATATTACCAAAGGTGATTGAGTTTTTTGTGCAAAAGTTCCCGCTGTTTGGCGGCTACATGACACAGACTTGTTTTACAGGTAGTGGTACAGTTTGAATAATCATTTATGTTTTCCCGCAGATTTGCGGGAGAATTTCAAAATGACCCACTGCCGTTTTACAGATCAAAGAAATATTGATAGTTTTAAACAGACAATCAACCTGATCAGCATATATCATTCCCTAAAATGTTATCTGCATTCATCAGAAAATTTTTACTGATCACGACCACCCTGTTGACAGCCCTGGATCTTGCTTTGCTGGCGCAGCAAGTAAATATCCGGCGGTATAGTATTGAAGATGGCCTGGTGAATAATGATGTATTGAACATTTACCAGGACCAGCAAGGTTTTATTTGGCTATGCACACGGGGTGGGCTCAGCCGCTATGATGGAAGCCGGTTCACCAATTATACTACCGCAAGCGGGCTCGACCAGGATATGATCAATGATATAATTGAAGTAGCCCCACAGGAATTTATCATTGCTCAAAATTCTGATGGACCCTGTCTCTTAAAAAATGGACGAATAACACCGATACTACCTAAAACCAAAATAACACTGAATGGGTTTTACTTAGCTGCTAACTCCCGCCTTGTAGCCACCACCGATCTCAATGGAATGGCGGAATGGGATAAGCGCAATATCCGGCGGCTTGACTCTTCTACAAGATCTATCGCAATAATGACCGTTATTAATGATTCGGTTTGGCTGCTGTATGATCCCGCTGCCGGCATCCAGTTGACAAACTCTTCTTTCAAAAGCTTATCCCCGATCACTCCTGTATTTGCTACTACGCTGTTTACCGATTCCCAAAATCAAACGTGGATAGGCACTACTACCGGCTTGCGGCTCCTCAACCCAACTATACAACAGGGCCAGCCACCTGCATTGTTACCCTTACCTGCTTCATTTGATCTGCCTGTATTGCGGCAAGGATATATCTATGATTTTATGGAAGACAGCCGCGGTAATTACTGGATCGCTACCGGTGCCGGGCTTTTAAAGATCGATACAGGTGGAAACTCCCAACTATACACAGAAAAAGATGGCTGGTCACAAGAACACATCAATTGTATGAAGGAAGATGATCAGCATAATATCTGGATAGGTTCAACAACAGGGCTGCTGAGGTTTTCTACAAACCCGGAAATAAAAAAAATTGTCACCGGTTTTGGTAAATTATATGATGGGATAGCGGGCATTTCCCCGGTTGGCACAAACAAGGTTCGTTTATTTGGTATAAAGCATACAGGTGAATTGGATCTGCAAACAGGTGAACTGGATAATTTACAAAACCATTCTTCCGCATCTGTATTATACAAATTAAATAGTAGGGAAACCCTGCTCGTGAATGGTGAAAAAGGAACAATTTACCAGGTGGGAAAAAAAGAGGTTGAAACTATCCGTTGGCCCCTGAAATATTTTAGCGATGTCGTGAAGATTGACCCAGGTCTTTTTTTGTGCGCATTAGATAAAGACCTCTTTCTTGTTTCGAACGGTCATTATACAAAAATACTTACTATCGCTACCGGTAGCCAGGTAAATAAGATGGCGATCGACAAGAGGAATTTTTTATGGGTAGGCACCTGGTCAAACGGCCTGTTTAAAATGAAGATCAGTAACGGTCCTGGTTCCTTACAACTAAAGATCATTGATACTATCGCCTCCCGCTTACCCGATAGATATATAAGAGCTATTTATACAGACAAAGAAAACGAACTTTGGATAGGCACACGGAACAAGGGAGTTATTCGGCTATTGGAACATACCAATGGGGATTGTGAAGTGCAGCATTACGGAACCGGGGAGGGGCTTTCTTCCAATTTCGTCATCGTCATCAATAGAGATTCCAGCGGGAATATTTGGGCAGGTTCTAAACAGGGATTAGACAAACTGATACCCGCAGGCAATCGTTACCGGGTATTCAATTTTGGCTGGCTGAAAAAATTTCATGCTGATGTTGGTAAGATTCGATCCTATTTCATCAT
>DASVNY010000169.1:0-3299 GCA_036383615.1 Chitinophagaceae bacterium | reverse complement strand
AATGAGTTTATCTACCCTGTCATAAAAGGGTTTGACATCTTCATAACCGATGGGCCAGTCATCGCCCAGTCCATCAATACTTCTTCTTTTAAAATCTTTTGGCCCGAAACGCAGGGATATCCTTCCCCAGTGATTGGTTCTTCCGCCCAGCATTCTTGCCCGCCACCACATCCAGTCAGTACCTGATTCCTTTGTAAAAGGCTCACCTTCCACAGACCAGCCACCATAGCAGGCATCAAAATCGCCGAAAGGGCGCATCTTGGTGCTGGCGCCACGGCGGGGCGATTCCCAGGGATTTTTTAATTGCATTACATTTTTTTGCGGATCATACATGTAACCTGCTTCGATAATGCAAACTTTCAGACCGGCTTTGGCTAATATGTAGGCAGCCATTCCACCACCAGCGCCTGAACCCACTATCACTACATCATATTTCTTTGGTTGTTTCTTTACCTGGAGATCTCCCATATGGCAATTTGTTTCAGAGGTTGATTAGAGCAACAATTTACAGGAATATTATTTTATTAAAAGAGTTGTGCCAAAAAAATCTGCACGCATTCGTTTGCATTTAAAACTATCTTTAAAAAGCAAATAAAATGTTCATGAGAAAAGTGATTATGTTTTCCGGTTTTCTTATCCAGTTATTGCCAGGCAAAGCGCAGCAACCTGATTTTAATAAATACCCCGTGTATGCTGGTAATGATCTTGGGTTGACCTATTCAAGCGCAAAGTCTGTATTTAAAATATGGGCGCCTGCTGCATCCGAAGCGGAGATTGTTTTTTACAAGGATGCTATCGGTGGTGATACGATGGCAACCTATCCCATGATCACAGGAGAGAAAGGAACATGGCTTGCATCTGTTAAGCCAAACAAAGCAATGCCGTATTATGCTTTTCGGGTAAATATAAATGGCCGCTGGAGTGATGAAGTTCCCGATCCATACGCCAAAGCAGTTGGCCTGAATGGAAAAAGAGCAATGGTAGTTGACCTGAAGCAAACAAACCCTGCAGGATGGGAAAATGATAAAAGCCCTGCGTTTATCAATAAAACCGATGCCATCATTTATGAACTGCATGTAAGAGATGCAAGCATCGCCGCCAATTCCGGTATAAAAAATAAAGGAAAGTTTTTGGGTCTCACAGAAATCGGCACAAAGAATAAGGAAGGTTTGTCAACGGGGCTTGATCATTTAAAAGAGATAGGGGTAACGCATATTCACCTGCTCCCGTTTTATGATTACAATTCTGTGGATGAAGCAAAACTGAATAAACCACAATATAATTGGGGGTATGACCCTTTGAACTACAATACGACTGAGGGCTCTTATGCAACCAATGCTGCTGACGGTGTAACAAGGATAAGGGAGTTCAAGAAATTGGTTCAGGCTTTTCATGCAAACGGTTTGCGGGTGGTGATGGATGTGGTGTATAATCATACTGCATTGACAGAACATTCTTATTTCAATGAACTGGTGCCTGGTTATTATTATCGTCAGAATAAGGATGGCAAGTTTTCAGATGCCACTGCCTGCGGCAATGAAACAGCAAGTGAAAGACCCATGGTTCGGAAGTTTATGCTTGAATCAATGAAGTATTGGGTGCAGGAATATCATGTAGATGGTTTTCGGGTTGACCTGATGGGGGTGCATGATATTGAAACGATGAACCTTATTTCAAAGGAGCTGCATAAAATAAAGCCAGGTATTCTTATATATGGAGAGGGGTGGACAGCCGGAGCATCACCATTACCTGATTCTTTGAGAGCATTAAAGAAAAACGCATATCAACTGGACCGTATTGCTGTTTTTAGTGATGATATAAGAGATGGTATCAAAGGAAGTGTGTTTGATCATCACGACAAAGGTTTTGCCAATGGCAAACCCGGGATGGAAGAAAGCATAAAATTTGGAGTCGTTGCTTCTATTGATCACCCGCAAATAGATTACAGCAAGGTCAACTATTCCAAAGCAGCTTATGCAAAAGAACCCTGGCAAACGATCTCTTATGCCGAATGTCACGACAACCATGTGCTATGGGATAAACTGGCTATTTCTGCACAGAACGCAACTGAAGCGGAAAGAAAAGAAATGCATAAGCTGGCGCTGTCAATTGTACTCACTTCACAGGGCATATCTTTTTTACATGCGGGCACCGAATTTTTGCGAAGTAAGAAAGGAGTGGAGAACTCTTATAATTCTCCTGATAGCATCAATCAAATTGATTGGAGTTTGAAGACAAAGAATAAGGATGTAGTAGAATATGTAAAGGGATTGATCAAATTGAGAAAAGAACATCCGGCTTTTCACATGAAGACGGCAAAAGAAATAAAGGCGAATTTAACTTTCACTGAAACAAATAATGGATTTATTGCTTATTCTCTTGATGGGCAAGCTGTGAAAGATAACTGGAAAAAGATCGTTGTCGTTTATAATGCAGGTGAAAAAAGAACTTTTGTATTACCGGGTCGGGGTTGGAAGCATTATGCATTACCGGGGCAGGAAGAATGGTTTAATAACTTAAATGAGGAGTTCCTAATTCCTCAGCGAAGCTGTGTGATTTTTTACCTCCAATAAATTAGACAATAAATACAAGAGTTTCGCTGACAGCTTGAGATTTTGGTATTTTCATCCCTTCCTCTTTCAACCCTTCAATATGAAATTGAACGGCTGTAAATATTTTTTTTTCAATAATAGCCTTATTTTTCCCTGTGGCTATTACGCCTGGTAGGTCTGGTACAAATAACCAGTTTTCGTTTTTTCATATACTACTAAATATTTCCTCATTTATTTTCTATTTGAGCTTGTTTAAAAATGCTGTTGAAAATGTCAAAGGATTCTCCATTCACAATTTCGGTTTTGCATCCACTACTTCTATTTCAAAAACAAGAATACTGCCCGGAGGTATTTTGGCGGCTCTTGTTCGGATAGAATAGGCAAGGGCAGAAGGAATAACTATCTTGATCTTGCCACCAACTTTACATAGTGGAACGCCGATATGCCATCCTTTTATTAAACGATTAAGCGGGAATGTGGCTGGTTTGTCTTTTGTTTGATCAAAGATGGAGCCATCACTTAATAATGAACCTTTATAATACACCACAACAGTATCTGTCAACTGCACCTGGCGCCCTGTTCCTTCTTTTATCATCGTGTAATAAACATCATCCACCACATTTGTCGCATCTGTTTTGCCTGTTGCAATGAAATGTTTGATAAAATCCAGATCATTTTTATGATAAGCAGCGCTGTCAACATGAGAAGTTACGTTAACAACAGGCGGGCTCACAGAAGTGCCGGCCA
>DASVNY010000168.1:0-5780 GCA_036383615.1 Chitinophagaceae bacterium | reverse complement strand
CTGGCACCACGCCGGCACACCAACGATATAACCAATATCCCATTCTCTTGCGTGCTCAACGATCTCCGTTAATTTTTGATTCCAGTCGCTCATGGCCGCAATGCGACCACCCGGTTTATAAAAACTTTGAAACCAGAAAGGTCTTTTCTTGGCAAGAATACCGCTGAGATCACCGGCATACCAGCCGGCTTTTCCTTTTTTAAGATCCGTTGCCCCCCCGATCATCAAAAAGCCTTTGGTCATTGCTTTTTTATTCGCTTCTTCATATCTCATCAGGCTCAGCAATTGCCGGAGATAATTGACGGTATTGCTACGGAGCATTTCTTTAGTAACAGGAATATATTTACTCGCTGCCTCTGAAGTTCCCGAACTAAGTGCGTAATATTTTATTTTTCCCGGCCAGGTTACATCCGGAACGCCGTCAAGTGTTTTCTTCCACCATTCGTCGTAAATCTTGTTATAATCATGCACAGGCACCAACTCCTGGAAACTTTTGCCCGGGTGACGGCTCAATAATGATTCATCAAAACGATAACGCTGGCCAAACTCTGTGAATCTCGCTTTCTTCAACAACTTTTTCAACACTTTTATTTGCTGGCGACGGGGATCGTTTGGCGGTATCCGCAAAGCTGCTGCAATGGCCCGTGGAAGTTTTATATCAATAATATTTGCCATTCAGCAATTGTTAGATAAGTAATAATAAAGTTACCACTGTTTGATTGAATGATCTGCGAATATAGCTTTGAAAATATTCAATCTCCCAATCTGCGGTATATTCTCCACATTAATCGAAGATCATTGACTGGTTCATAGTCCCTGGCATACCAATGGTCCATCATATGCAGGCTTTCATTCGGTAATGATTGTTCAGCAGAAACAGGCACTCCATTGCAGGCAATCACCGCTTTTCGCAGCGCTGGTAAATGCTTTTCCGGTAAGGCGTAGCCGATCCATGTTTTTTGTGCAAATAATATGCTGAAACAATTTCCAAAAAAGCAAATTGGCTTTTTTACCGCAAACAGCTGTATTGGAAAACTGATCAGTGATAAAATCGCCACTGTTACATCGATCAGTCTTTTTATGCGGCGATTATAAGGATCATTCAACTTAAATCCGTTTTCAACAGACAGGGCTTCTCCTGAACTGTCTTTTGAATCACTTCCAACAATGCTTTGACTTCCCGTCGCATGAAACTTAAGCCGGATATGTTTGGGCAATTGTTGAACCAGTTCTATAATTTTTGAAAACGATAATACTCCTTCGCAAAAAATGATCTCCCGGAAAGGAACAGTTGCGGAAAGCTTTTTTAAATCAGACGCTACTCCAATGGCTCCATTGTTTTCTTCACTGACAGCCACACGACCAAGCACTCTTTCCTGCAAGCCGGCTTCTTTCATCAATTGCATGGTTTTTTCATATTCCTCTTGCGAGCCAACTATTAAAGTGTTTGAGTGTTCTTCTTTTTCTTTATTGCTGTTTAACACTGCCGTTCTGATAAGTATCCATCGCAGTAAACCAATAAGAATAAAAGCCAGTAATGAACCAAACAGGATTATTGCTCTTGAAAAACGATAACTCTCCGGTAATAAAGCATAGGCTGCCAACAGAACAACGGTAGCTATTAATGTTGCGCGGGCCAGTTCGGTCCACCTGTACCAACGATCATACAATCCCGCATAATAAGCCGTGATCAAATAAAATACTGTGTAAGCGGGAAAAGCGATCCACAATAATTTATTTTCATAATACACATCGGGTCTCACGTAATCGTTCCAACCATTTTTGACCAACCAGAAGGAAAGAAGAATAAGCCCCGCATCAATCAATGGCAAACCAATACGGCGTATAAAATTTCCTGTTGCCGTAAGGGCCGCTCTTAACCAGATAGCGACATGGATCAAAAAATTAAAAATGCCTGCCCGGCTGCCGCCATAATGTTTGCTAACAAAAATGCTCATGGCGTTGTAAAACATCCGTACATAATTCATGCTGCCCTTTCTTGTGCTTTCCCCTTTGAAATGAATGATGCTGCTTCCTGAAAAGTAATAATTCTTATAACCTGCTTTTTGTATCCGGTAGCTCAGGTCCACATCTTCGCCATACATGAAAAATGTTTCATCAAACCCGCCTGTTTTATCGAGCACTTCTTTTTTCAGCATCATAAACGCACCGGCCAACACGTCCACTTCATGATCCCTGTTCTCATTAAGATGGCCAAGGTGGTATTTTGAAAAAACGGGGGAATGCGGAAAAAGCCTTGCCAGCCCGAATAACTTATAAAGTGATGTCATGGGTGATGGAAAGGACCGTTTGGATTCTTTTAAAAATTCTCCCTTACCATCAAGCATTTTTATGCCGATTGCCCCGGCGTCGGGATGCGTTTCGAAAAATGAAATGCATTTTTGAAAACAATCTTCCGGCACAAGGCAATCAGGGTTCAGAAAAAGTATGTATTTGCCCGATGACAATTTCAATCCCTGGTTGCAGGCTTTGCCAAAGCCAATGTTCTCTTTGTTAGCTGTGAATTTTACATCCGGGAACAGGTCCTGTAAATACCCGATACTATTGTCTGAAGAATTATTATCAATGGCAATGATCTCAGCCTGCAGGCCGGTCACAGCTTTTTTTACCGAGCAAAGGCATTGCTCAAGAAAATGCTTAACGTTATAGTTAACTATGATGACGGATAACTGCATGCAAAGAGCTTCAAATCTAAAATCAAATCCTGATATATTATGGGTCATTAAAATAATCGGTGAAAAAGAACACGGACCACACGGATCAAAGGGATATTCACGGATAGGCCAGCAGTCTGTTATCTACAAGTCTAAAAAAATCTGTGTTTATCCGTTCAACCTGTGTCATCCGTGTTCTCTTATATCTGTTTTAGCACTTTTTGAAGTTTTAATGCGTTTGCCCTGTATTATAAGTATGTCAATCTAAATTCAGGGTTATCTTTGCCCATGCTTAAAACCGCTCTCATAGAGGCCACCAGGGCAGGCGCTGCCGAGATCATTCGTTTTTTTAATAGTGATTTTATCATCAGCCATAAAGAAGGCGTTAATAACCTGGTAACCGAAGCCGATCATGCATCAGAGGCGGCGATCCTGTCGGTGATCAAAAAGCATTTTCCTGATCATCATATCCTGAGTGAAGAAACGGGTGAAATTGTTCAGGATTCGCAATACAAATGGATCATTGACCCGATTGATGGCACGGTAAATTTTGCGCATGGCATTCCGTTGAATTGTGTTTCTATTGGTATCGAGAAAGATGGTGAAATGTTGTTTGGCGCCGTTTATAACCCGCATATCAACGAATTTTATTTTGCCGAAAAGGGAAAAGGAGCGACGTTGAATGACAAACCTATCAAGGTAAGTGAACAATCAAAAACGATCAAGGCCTGCCTGGTAACGGGTTTTCCTTATACCTATATTAATATTGCTAACGGCCCGCTTGAAATTTTTGAACGATTTATCCGCAAAGGTGTTCCGGTTAGAAGACTGGGTTCGGCAGCGATCGATCTTTGTTGGGTAGCAGCAGGAAGATTTGATGGTTTTTATGAACATAAGCTCGAAGCATGGGATAGCGCCGCTGGTTATTTGATCGTGGAAGAAGCGGGAGGCAAGGTCACCGATTTTGAAGGAAAGAAATTCTCCCCTTATCAGCATCGTGTGCTGGCAACGAATGGAAAGATCCATGATGAAATGCTGAAGGTGATTAATGGAGGAGAGCTGCAGGGGTAGGTTTTTGATTTTGGATTTTTGGTTTTAGATTAGGGTTAACCTAAACTTTATGCTATGACTGAAAATGAACTAAAATCCAAAACAAAGAGCGTTGCAATTTTGGTTGCAAGACTCTGTCAAAAACTTGCCGCTAAGAAACCCGAGGCAACGCAGAAAGCAAATCCAAAATCAAAAACCTAAAATCAAAAATGAAAATTGGGTTTGCCATACTAATGTTTGCAGCTTTGTCTTTCAGCCTGGCTTCCTGTTCAGAATTTACTTTTACTCCCAGGAGCAAGAAGAGAGTGCAACAGGAAAAGCCATCGGTTGGGCTTCTTAATATGATGATCGCTTATCGTGAAGAACAACAGGTTTGGCCATTCTCGAAACAGGATTTTATTAGTAAGGGATTGAAATATAAAACTGCTTTTGATGGATTTCCTTATAACTATACCAATTTTAAAGTAGTTGATGAGAACGAGATGATCTTTTATTTCAGCGATCACAGAAGAGACGCGGCCGCTTACCAGCAAACAGGAAAAATAGAGTTGAATAGTTTAGGTGGACGGGTCCGTTTCTATAAAGACAAGAATAAATTTGTTTGGAAGTTAAAAATGAATTGATGGCGGAAAATAACAGAACAGAGATAAGCTCACTTGGAGAGTTTGGACTGATCGAGCATTTAACTAAGAATATCGAACTGCACAATGCTTCTTCTGTATTGGGAGTTGGTGATGATGCAGCGGTAATTGATCATTTTGGAAAGCAAACAGTGATAACCACCGATCTTTTGGTTGAGGGTGTTCATTTTGACCTTATGTACACCCCACTAAAACATCTTGGCTACAAATCGATCATTGTTAACTTAAGTGATATATATGCGATGAATGCCACGCCTACCCAGGTTGTGATCAGTCTTGGTATCAGCAATCGTTTTAGCCTGGAAGCGCTGGATGAATTTTACGAAGGTGTTTACGCCGCTTGCAACAAATATGGTGTTGACCTGGTGGGTGGAGACACCACATCATCGCAAAAAGGATTTATCATTTCTGTTACAGCTATCGGCGAAGTGTCGCCTGATAAGTATGTAAAAAGAAGCGGGGCACAAAAAGGCGACCTGTTATGTGTGAGTGGTGATCTTGGCGCAGCCTATATTGGTTTATTGTTTCTCGAAAGAGAAAAAAAGATATTTATAGAAAGTCCGGGTGTTCAGCCCGACCTGGAACAAGAATCTTATGTGATCGGGCGTTTATTAAAACCGGAAGCAAGAAAGGATATTGTAGAGTTCCTTGCTCAATCTTCTATCATGCCCACATCGATGATGGATATCAGCGATGGCCTCAGCTCAGAAATACTTCATATTTGTAAAGACAGTAATTTGGGTTGTGTTTTGCATGAAGATAAAATCCCGGTTTCCGAACAGTCGAAGCAGGCGGCTTTTAAATTTAAGATGGACCCGACTGCCTGTGCATTGAGCGGGGGCGAGGATTATGAACTTCTTTTTACCATTCCTCAATCAGAATATGATAAATTGGTATTAAATGAAGAAATTAGTGTGGTGGGCTATATGACCGAAGTAGAACAGGGGAGTATGATCATTACTAAGGGAGGAAGCAAACACCCGATCACTGCACAAGGATGGAATCATTTAAAACAATAACCAGGAGGCAATTGGCAAACACCTATCATATATCCCGCTTTGCCAATTGCATATTGTCCATTGCTCATATAATACCTTATCTTAATTAAGACTATGAAGATGTTGCTGATTTTATTGGTGGGAACTGCTGTAATTACCGGGTGCAGTGCCAGCAAATCATCCTTTTCTCCCAATAAAAAATATTCACCGGAACAACTGCAAAAAGATTATTCGCTATACCAGGATATACTGGAAGAGTATCATCCCAGTCTCTATTGGTATACTTCCAAAGACAGCATGGATCATTTTTTTAAGGTGGGTCGTGAGCAACTGAATGATTCGCTGACAGAACCGGAGTTCAGGAAAGTGTTGAATTATGTAACAGCAAAAATAAATTGTGGTCATACTTCTGTCCG
>DASVNY010000167.1:0-3434 GCA_036383615.1 Chitinophagaceae bacterium | reverse complement strand
CCCCAGAAATGGGATAACTCATGATATACTTTTAATTGCTGAGCCTTTACATCCCCTCTTGAAATGGAATTTTCAAGGGTATTTAGCCGGATAACTTGCTCAGGACTAAGTTGTTTTTTGACAGCGATCAATATAGTATCGATCGTAATCGCGGCAACAGGTCCATGATCATGACCATCATCATCGCTATGCTGTTCGGCAGGAATTATTTTTTTATCGGGAACTATTTTACCAAAACTATAAATGGCAGCTACCAATAACACGGCTGTGGCAACAGTGATCCATTGAGGTTTCTTCACAAATAAAAATTAGAGAGCAAAAGTACCTCAAACCCTATAAAAGTCGCTGGAAATTAAATGTAATAAAGAGAGAAAGTTTTATTCAGCATCTTCACCAGGACCTGCATCAGGCTTTACCTCCTTTAGCTTTTTTACTTCAGCTACAAACTCCTTTGCAGGTTTGAATGCAGGGATATAATGTTCAGGAATGTGAACAGCAATATTTTTTTTGATATTGCGGCCGATCTTGGCTGCTCTTTTTTTGGTTATAAAACTTCCAAACCCGCGGATATAAATATTTTCGCCGCCGGCAAGGGTATCTTTAACCTCTTTGAACATAGTTTCAAGAGTTACAAGGACATCCACTTTGGGTATGCCTGTCTTTTCAGATATCTGGTTAACGAGATCGGCTTTTCTCATTGTTGGCAGATTTTGTTGGTTTTGAAAGACAATTTATGACAAAATAATATGATAGTCAACAGGATAGGCAAAATATTTTTCACATATTCCAATACCCCATCTGGAAAAACCCGGATATTTAGCCCAAATGAGCAAAATTAAGAAGGCAAAAACGCCCGGTTTATTGATAAAAGAGTTTGCGACCATTCTTCTAAAATGGAACAAAGATCAAAACACCCGCCAAATGCCCTGGAAGGGTGAAAAGGATCCTTATAAAATATGGTTGAGCGAGATCATACTGCAGCAAACAAGGGTTGAACAGGGTTTGAATTACTATAACAACTTCATTAAAACCTTTCCCGATATTCATAAGCTGGCAAAAGCGCCTGATGAAAAAGTTTTCAAACTATGGGAAGGATTGGGATACTATTCCCGCTGCAGAAATTTAATTACTACCGCCCGCTATATTGCTAAAGATATAAAAGGAAAATTTCCGGATAATTATGAGGAAATAAGATCACTAAAAGGAATTGGTCCCTACACAGCAGCGGCAATAGGTTCATTTGCTTTTAATCTTCCTTATGCTGTGGTGGATGGAAATGTGTTCAGGGTGCTTTCAAGAGTTTTCGGTATTGAAAAACCAATTGACTCTACAGAAGGCAAAAAATATTTTACAACACTTGCACAAGAGTTATTGGATAAAAAGCAACCCGGTTCCTATAACCAGGCGATTATGGATTTCGGGGCCGTTGTTTGCAAACCTGTACCCGCCTGCCAGCATTGCGTGTTCAATAAAAAATGTGCAGCGTTCATAGAAAACAGGATCGCTGATCTGCCGGTTAAAGAAAAAAAGATCATCGTAAAGAAACGCTGGTTCTATTACCTGGTATTGGAGTATAAAAATGAAATCGCGATCAGGCAACGGGTAGAAAAAGATATATGGCAACAGCTATATGAATTTCCCATGCTGGAGTTGGCAAAAGAGAATACAATAGAACATATTCTCTCTTTGGCTGAAAAGCAGGGAGTGATTAATAGATCGGGTTATGATATTATAAGCATATCACCTCTATTAAGACAACAACTATCACACCAATTGATAGCAGGGCGGTTTATCCGCTTAAAACTGAAAAGAAAACCCGCTAACAATAAAAACTGGGTTTTTGTAAGTGAAAAGAAGATCAATAATTATGCCTTCCCCCGCATCATCAATCAATACCATGCGGAGAATATGAAGCAAACATTATTTTAGGATTTTCCTACTGAATTTTTTTGCAGGATACGCCCAAAAAAAATTAACTTTAAAGAGCATTAAACAGCCCTGGAAGAATTTTTAACTGTAAAGAATAAGCGTATGAGAGGCGTAAATCGTGTAATGCTCATTGGTAATTTGGGAAAAGATCCCGATGTTCAATTTCTCGAAGGCAATATTGCCGTAGCCAAATTTCCCTTGGCAACTACAGAAACTTTTAAGGACCGCTCGGGTAAGTTAGTATCGCAAACAGAATGGCACACCGTTGTGTTATGGCGAGGACTTGCTGAGCTGGCACAAAAGTATTTGCATAAAAGCAGCCTTGTTTATATCGAGGGCCGCCTTAGAACCCGTAGTTGGGAAGACAAGGATGGCAACCGAAAGTTTGCAACCGAAGTAGTTGGAGACAACCTCATCATGCTGGATAAAAGAGCTGATGCGCCGGGAGGAACAAGTCATGATAGCGGCATGGAAAACCACGGCGGCCCGGATATGCCCATGGGCGATCCTTCGGAGAGTCTTCCATTTTAATTTTGAATGAAAGCATACTTTTGCACAACAATAGCAGGCAGGCCATTTGACCTGCCTGTATAATTAAATTGCTCATCAAAACCCCTTGCATTGGACAGTCATTCGGGCATCCATTTTTTGAACGAATCACTTTTATTGCCGCTGCTGGCCGCTAACCCGCAAGGAACCACTGTTCTTATCATCCTGCTACTCGGATTGTTATTACTTACATTCACCATTTCAGGTGCTGAAGTGGCGCTGTTCTCATTAAACAGTAAGGATGTGAATATGCTAAAGACAAAGCAACATGCGGCAGCAAAACGAATAACCAACCTGCTGGATGAACC
The DNA here is from genome assembly GCA_036383615.1 of Chitinophagaceae bacterium. Classification (GTDB taxonomy): domain Bacteria; phylum Bacteroidota; class Bacteroidia; order Chitinophagales; family Chitinophagaceae; genus CADEDV01. The sequence continues at coordinate 648 of DASVNY010000167.1, read as the reverse complement.
AAAAGAAGTGTATGCGTCTTTGCTGATTGCAGGAACGTTTATCAATATCTGTATCATTATTCTCTCTAACTATCTCATTAATGCTTTTACTGATTTTCAACAAGCGCCGGTGTGGCTGATCGTATTGGGCAAAGCATTGGTTATTGCTTTTGTACTTGTCTTCTTCGGCAGGTTATTGCCAAAAGTGTGGGCCACGCAAAACAATTTGCGGTTTGCCTATGGTTCCGCATTCATTATCGAAGCAATGCACCTGCTGCTGCGTCGCATCAGTAAATGGATAGTTTCGCTGGCAGATGGGATAGGAAAAAATTTAGGCGCCAATAAATCGGAAGCTATCAGCATGCAGGAACTGGATGAAGCGATTGATATAAAAACAGAAGAAGAAGCTTCACTGGAAGAAAAGAATATCATGAAGGGCATTGTGAAATTCGGGCATATCTCCGTTCGACAGATCATGCGCAGCCGGCTCGATGTAAATGGCGTTGACTACAATTCTTCTTTTGGTGATTTGGTAAAACGGGTGGAAGAACTACATTATTCGAGATTACCGGTTTACAAAAATGATCTCGATGATATAGTTGGAATGATCCACACCAAGGACCTTGTGCCCTTTTTAAATGAAGCCGAAGATTTTGACTGGCGGCCATT
>DASVNY010000166.1:0-4784 GCA_036383615.1 Chitinophagaceae bacterium | reverse complement strand
ACATACTCCATGCTCAACTGGCCATAGGTGCTTTTAAAATCATCTACATCCAGTGTCAGACGATTTACCGATTTCAGCGCGATCCTGTTGAAGCGTGGACCTACAGTGGCTCTCAGGCTCCTGATCCTGTCAAGCGGATATTTTAAAGTAGCGAGATAGTACGTTTCATATTCTTTCGCAGGAAATTCATTACCACCATCATCTACGAGAGCGATATCATTACTGCTGCGGAAATAGGTCAGTCCCCAATCCAACCGTTTACGCTGATTCATAAAATTGAACAATACATCATTGTCAACAAGATTGGATGCCATACGAATGCCACCGGTAAATTTATAATCTTCCATCAGGTCGGAAGTTCCCATTCGTATCAGCCCGTTAAAAGAATTGCCATTGGAAAGATAGATAGGGCCGCTGCCGCCGCCATATGGCTGAAATTTATTTAATGTCAGCACGGTATTATTAAAACCGGCTACCACATAATCAGTAAAATATTTAGGCGGACGATACTCATACACTTTTGCTTTTCTCAGAGCAGGTTCAGCCAGTGGGTGCCCAACAGCATCTACCACTTTGCCGATGCCACTTTTCGTACTATCCTCTTTAAATTCACTTTGGAAGAAATCGGTTTGTCTTTTTACTGAATCCTGCTGTTCATCCGGGCGCATCAGTGTTGTTCGGCCCACCGATTTCTTTTCTTCCGAGATCACCTGTTTCATGTAATCGGTTGGTCTCGCTGTAACATTACGACGACGCAACACATTTTCATCTACTCTTAAACGGTATAATAATTTCACGTTGCCCAGTTTCACAACCTCACTCACCTGCTGGTTGTCACCGGCCACTCTTGATTCAAGCAAACTGCTTTGGTAATTGGTAAGCGGGAAAACATAAGAGGAATCATTGGTAACGGAAACGAACCCTACTGAATCAATATCGGTTTTGCTCCAATCCCTGAGCACACTGTCAACTTCGGTAGGGCCGGGATTTCTCAGCACTTCATCACCAATGAATACAAGCGTATCCAAGCCGGCTCTCTCGGTTGTAAAGAAACCGGCATAACGGTTATTGATACCGTTCTCATCACTCACAAAAGTGAAGTGGGAAGTATTGTATTGAGAGGGAAAACGGGCATTACCCAATTTCAGGTCAGTCAGTTTAGATATCTGTTTGAAATCTGATTTATTCCAGTTGTCGATCAAAAAGATATTAAAGCGTTTGCCGGGTAATGAATCTTCACCGGTTGCTGATTCGGCATAGGGCCTGTTGCTGGAATAAATGATACCGGTTTTATTGGGGAACGCTACAAAAGAAGGATCCAGGTCATCATAAATATCATTGGTTACCTGCTCATAGGTCTGGTTATTCATTTTATAGACAAAAAGATCTGTTTGCCCGCTACGAACAGCACTGAACAAAAGTGTATTGGCATCGAGCATATACTTCATGTCCTGCACCTGGTCAAACATCGGTAGTTCCTGCTTATTGATCTTTACCCGGTTAACTACATCATAAGTGAATAATTTTATTTTGCCCTCATGACTGTATAAAACAGAAAGTCTTGTTCCTTTTCCATCCCAGGCAAGGATCGGGTAGTTGGGGTTTTTTTCTTCTTCTCTTGTTCTTGCGCCAAACTTCAGCAACACTTTCCTGTTCACAAAGTTTTCCATCAGCACCACTGAGTAAATACCTTGTTTGTATTCTACCAATGCATAGGTAAAGCTGCGGGGAATGGGATTTGCATTAAAACGTATATAATCTTTTTTGCCAACCACCTCACTCACGGATAGCTGACCCTTTGGAACATTCTTTCTTGCTCTCAGGTCCTTGAAATACTGTTGCGGCACATCGATCATAAAATCCTGCAACAGCTTTTTGAATTTTTTCTTAGCTACTTTATTGGAAGCATTATTCAGGTTACGGTAAATACGGGCCAGGTAAAGAAAGTAGGTCACTTTGTTCTTGCCATATTTATCGGCGATATACTTCCAGAAAGCATGACCGGCCAGCAATGGCTTTTCAAAAGCAAACTGGTAAAAATTATTGTATTGCCCGGATAGAACGATTGAGCGAAGGTCATCATCCAGTGAAGGGCTCCAGTTCTCCGCGGCGTAAGCGATATAGCCATCCACCAGCCATTGCGGGAGATCAAGTAAGGCCTGGTTGGCAGCGAATTCGCCCAGGTCGTCGCCAAACAAAATATTTTCGACAAGCACTCTTGCCAATCCCTGCCTGATCTGCCGGCGAAGGTTGTCATGGTTGCCATCAAAATAAACCAGCATTTTATTGTTCACCAGTTTGGTGACGCCACCGGTATTTTGCCAGTCAACACCCAGCCCGATATTGGACTGGTACATTTCATCAAAATTGTTATACACCACGATATTGGTGCGGCGCTGCAAACCGTATTCAACAAATTCTTCAATACCGGGTAGTTCCGCTTCGGCAACATTTGCGACATACTTACCCAATCCCAAACCATCCTGTGCGAAGTAGGTATTAAAATTCTCTGTCTGATAATATTTCCAGTTGAACTTCTGGTATTGCACACGGTTCTTTCCAAATTCTACTGTGCTGACCTGTGCGGAGCTTGCCAGGGAAAAAAGAACACTAAAGCAGGCGACCAGGCTTGATGCTTTCTTCATAGACTCTTTTCTGTTTCTTAATATCGGTTAATTGGTCTTAGGTGTTGCCAATGGCTGATGCAATGTAAATGATAAGTTTGCCACAGCAAAACTATCTTTACAGCCGGTAAAGTGAGCCGGATTTAAAAGTACGAAAAAACCATCCATGTTACACGTTAAGGCCTTCACATTTAGTCCTGTCCAGGAGAACACCTATCTCCTGTATAACGAACAAAAGGAGTGTTGCATTATAGACCCCGGCTGTTATTTCCAGGAAGAAAGGGACAGATTAAAAACGGATATTGAAGAGACAGGTCTCAACCCCATTCTGCTGCTCAATACCCATTGCCATCTTGATCATGTCTTTGGCAACAGGTTCGTTCACGAAACATGGGGTCTCTCTTTGCATATTCATCCAAAAGAAAAACCGGTTCTCGACTTTGCCCCCCAGGCCGGACTAATGTGGCAGCTACCCTTCGACAATTATGAAGGGCCATTGGTTTATTTGGAGGAAGGAAAAAATATCAACATCGGGACAGAAAAGCTGGAAGTTTTATTTGTACCGGGGCATTCGCCGGGTAGTGTTGCTTTCTACCATGAGGCCGGTGGGTTTGTGATCGGGGGCGACGTATTATTTAATGCAGGTATAGGAAGAACTGATCTGCCGGGTGGAGATTATGATACCCTGATGAATAGCATTCAAACCAAATTCTTCACCCTGCCCGATGAAACGAAAGTCTATTCCGGTCATGGCCCTGCGACCACTATTGGTTTTGAGAAAATGAATAACCCGTTTGTGAAATTGTATTAAGATGTTTTGGGATAGATCATCTTCCCGATCACAGGAAGTTTCTCCAATTCCTTCCTTTCAATTTTTAAAACAAAGAGAGTAAACAGCAACAATAGTAATGTGGCTGTTCCCAAATTGAACCAGCGATTATCCCAGAGATAGACCAGTCCCAGGTGAGCCAGGTAGATCAATACCACTAAAACGATATAGGCGATCAGTTTTTTGCGGGCATAAGGAACGGGATAATGTTTTTGCCCCAACACATAGCTAACGATCATCATAAACAGGTAGCAAACAAATGTGGCGATAGCGGCACCGAGGTAATGAAATTTTGGGATCAGCAATATATTTAATGTAATAGTGATAGCGGCACCGGCTAAAGTGATAAAGGCGCCGGTCATATTTTTATGGGTAAGCTTGTACCAGATGCTGAGGTTATAATAAATGCCCAAAAAAATATTTCCTAATGCAAGCAGGGGAACGATGTTTAACCCCTCCACCCATTTTCCTTTATCAATCGCCTCAAAGAACCAGGCAAACACATCGATATACAGGCTGATGAATAAGAACATGAAACAGCAGGCGATCACAAAAAATTTCATGATCCTCGCATAGGTTTTTGGGGCTTCTTCTTCCTTACTTCGGTTAAAGAAAAATGGTTCGGCAGCCATCCGAAAAGCCTGTATCATGATAGTGATGAGTACGGCCAGCCGGTAAATATTTCCAAAGATCCCCAATTCATGTTTAGCTTGTTGCTCAGGCAGGTCAACCACATGCTGGTAGATGAGCCGGCTAAGCATATCATTCACCATGCCACCCATACCAACAATAATAAGCGGGTAGGCATAGTGCATTACTTTTTTCCAGAGAGCCGCATTAAAATGAAAACGTATTTGGGCAAACTCTTTGCGAAGAATTAAAAAAGTAAAAGCGCTTCCGGCGATATTTCCGATCAGGTAATACCCGATGCCAATTTGTTTGTTGTAAAATGTTCCAAGAAAACTGTTGGGATTGTCCTTTACATATTTTGGAATAACAGCCAAGAACAAAACAACCACAAGGATATTCATGACCACGCCGGCCATTCTTGCAAAAGCATATCGTTTGGGACGGTTCTCCTGCCTGAGCCGGGCAAAAGCAAGCGTGCTGATCGCGTCAAAAAAGATGATGACGGCCATCCAGGTGATATACTCCGGATGCTTTTCAAGATTGGCCCAGTTGGCGATATTATCACGGAAAACAAATAGCAACGCTGTGAACAAAATGGTTGACCCTATCAGCGAAAGAGAAAGAGTATTGTATAACGCTTTTTGATCCTCATCTCTTGAAAAACGGAAATAGGCAGTTTCCAGTCCATACGTGAACACTAC
>DASVNY010000165.1:0-5324 GCA_036383615.1 Chitinophagaceae bacterium | reverse complement strand
TGCCCTTCTGCATTCACCCGGTAGAATTTATCACCTTCCACCAGCAAAGCTTCTGAATGTCCTTTTGCATGATGGGTGTCAGTGTTGATCACTTTTCCGCCATACCACAGGCTTACTGTATCGGCTACTAAAGAGTGACCGGTAACAATATGCTTCACACCGAATTTGTAGAGACTCGCATCTAGCTGGTCAGATGAGGTAGGTTTAGTTTTTGAATAAAAGCCCCTGTACCAGAAAGGCCCCAGGTCACCCATAACGATCTCTGATTGCGGGTTTTTATAGTTGTAAGTCGTGTCTGCGTAATAGGGTCTTGCTAATTGATTAAGCTGGCTGATACCTGCATCCATTTTAGTGATCTCGTCGGACACGCCTGCATGCAAGAAAAGCATCTTACCTACCCGTTCAACAATGTTTTTTGTCCGCAACCATCTTCCCAGCTCTGTGTTCTCATCATATAATTTCATGTAGTGCATATTCAGCAACTGGGCCGTTTCTTTATACTTTGCGTTCAGATAACGCAGGTCATCACTCAAATTCATTATCTCGTGGTTGCCCAATACAAAATGAACATGACCACCGGCTTCTTTTGCCTGCTCTTCGAGAGAATAGATGAGCCATAGCACTTCCGTTACCTGGTCGCCACGATCAAAGAAATCGCCGATGGTTACCAAATGACCCTCACCGAATGTCCAGCGATAATTGGCATCAATTACGCCATTGTTCTGGAGCAATTTTCTCAATGCGGTAAAATTGCCTTCTATATCAGAAAGCACGATTATTTTAGAAGCTTTTTTGTAATCGTATTTTTGATTCTCCAGTTTCTTTTGTAAGCGAACGGTAAACTGGCTCTGCGGATCATCCGTCGCCACTTTTAAGGAGATAGTTTCTTTTTGAGATGCGGGCACAGTTTCTTCTTTAACAGCTTTGATTCCCTCGTGTTGCTCCACATACTTTACAAAAATCTGGTCGCCCTTATAAAAAACATAGGGCCCATCCAACGGTTGTTCGGGGGCCGGTGATGTGTCCATGTTTTTTAAAAACCAATCCCATGATAAAAAGAGGAAAAAGAGCGATGGAAATTTTTTTCATGATGCCTTGTTTAGTGTGCGTTGATTAGACTGGAAAAACTCCGGCCAGGTTGTACTAGTCCATCTTTAAAGTTATCAGAAATTTTGGCAAAACAATAAAAATCAAGGCTTGACGCCAGTTTATTCACATAAGCTTCTTCTTTGCCATGAATCGGCTGTCATTTCAAACTTTACTTCACCGCTTTTTGTAAAACCTGTGGCTGTCCAGCCTGCTTTCCGGTAAAACGATTCGGCCCTTGTTCCGGGCGCTGTGCTGAGCCATATCGGCGCTGTTGTTTGAACAAAATACCAGTCCATCATATCGGCATGCAGTCTTTTCCCGATTCCCTTTCTTTCATGATCAGGGTGTAAAAACAGGGCCCATACATTATTGCCTACAATATCAACGATTGCAAATCCGGCCACTTCATTTCCCACTTCACAAAGCCAGCCCCTGCCCTTGCGGAGCAGGAATTCTTCATAGTCTGCAGGTTTGACCAGGTCAGGGTTTGACAATGCATTTTCTTTGACAGACATGCGGACAACATGCAATGCAGGTATATCATTGAGCAATGCCTGCCGGAAAACTATCTTAGTTTCTTTTGTGTTGGTCATGGCAACAAAATTAGAAAGAGCACAAACAAAAACAGGCCCGTGTGGCTACAGGCCTGTTATCCTTTTATCAACGTAAAAATTATTTTTTAGCGGTTGTGTCTGCGGGAGCGGGTGCAGCCGGTTGCGGTGCGTTTTGCATCATCATTTGGGCCACTTCTTTGGGATCCATATAAACCCAATGCTCAACTGCTTTTCCATCCTTGAATTTGCTTACGTCGAGGCTGGTCATTTTCATGGGATTGCCGCCCATTTTGCAGTCAACGCTGGCCCAGGTAAATACATACTCATCATCGGCCATTTCTTTGATGGTTGTGTACTTCATGTCGGTTACCATTGCCTTATATCTTTTCATTTCGCTTATAATGCTATCGAGTCCTTTAATATCTCCTGTTTCTCCACCATGATCAACTGCATCAGCAGCGATATAGTCGCCCATTTTGCTGAAATCACCAGCTTCGTAAGCTTTCATGATCGCATCATTTACTTCAAGATTTTTCTTGGCAGTGGCCGACATGCCACCACTGTTGCATGACAGGAAACATACTGTTCCCGCAGCAAATACAAAAGCAATTAGTCTTTTCATGTTTTAATTTTTAGAGACAGAAAAGGTAGAATAATTTCCGGCAAGACCAAAGAATTTGTTATGATTTGAAAGTGACTATTGATTCTTTGGATTATCTGCTACTTTTAGTATTCATCTTCAAAGCCCAACTATATGAGAAAAACTTATTCAATTGCCGCATCGATCCTTATTATTGCAGCTTCTGTTTTTATGCTGACAGCTGGTATTTCAAAAGACAGCCGCTATGGTGGTGGCCGGGATATGGTGGAAGAACTGTATGATCTTTCCGTCAAACAAAGTGATAACCTTAAATCTATTGAAGACGGTATAGGCAAGTTTTACCGGAAAAGAGATGAATCCCTTGAGAAATATAACTTCTTTACCAACCAAAATAGCCAGTATTATACTGATGCGAGGGCAAAAGCTGCTACTATTGCCGATGCTGCTGTAAAACAAAAGGCCACCGACCTTATCAATAAAAGTGAAACAAGGTATTTAGCCAAACTCACTGATTGGAAAAATCATATTGCAACCCTGAATACCAAAGAGAGAGAATTAAAGGACCTGCATGCTTTGCTTAAGATCATGAGCTCTGAGCCGATGATTGAAAAATATCAGAATGCCTCTTTCCCGGACAACGGTAAACTGAAAGAAACCAATAGTGACTTGCAACAACTCATTGAAAAGATTAAGGCGATCACTAATTAAACTTGCCAGACCTGGCAATGTCATGATCTGAATTATTTACCATTTAGGATGATGAAACACAATAGAAAGCACATAGAGTGCTATGTGAAAATCTATGTTTTCTATTGTGCCTATATGGTAAAACTTACCAAACCTGGAATATCTCCCTCGAGCCAGTAAGATACATATCGTGATACCCCTTCATCATTTCTTTCATTTTCTTCATCTCGTCGGTATCATGCATGTACTTCTCAAAGCTTTTCTCATAAGCCGTAAGATTCTCATACTTGCTTACCATTACTACTTTATTATACTGCCCGGTCATATCCGTCATGATATGATCCAGCTCTTCCATGCCGGCCATCGCTTCTTTAAAAAGTTTAGCCAGTTTGGAGGCATTGCCGGGTTTGCAAATGAAAGTATCGTGAACGACTATCATGGTTTTAGTTTTAAGATTTATAAATAGATCGCTTTCTAAAGTTCCGCAAGTTGACCTAAATAAGCAAGGAAAATATTTTGTGTAAATTAGGCTCGTGTCAGCTTATGGCAACTCCAACGCAAATAGCATATCGCAAATCACTATCTAAACGAAGAGTGATCCTCTTCAGCATCGTTGTATTGATGGCCTGCATCCCGGCCACTTATTTTCTTTTTATCAAAAGCAATGAGCTCAGAGAAGAACTCAGGCAATACCAGCAGGCAGGCGAACAAACCCAAAAAGAACAGGGAGAAGATTATACCCCGAAAAACAACTGGCTGCAGGAAAGCATAATTATTAAGCAATGGAGCGTTCCTGTATCACAGCAGGACAAGCCTGTTACCATAAAGCTTTATCTGCATACAGGCTCCAATATGCTGCTGCTTATCAATTCTCTTTCGAAACTTCCCGAGGATCAGAAATACCAGGTATGGTCGTTAATCAAAGGAGAACGTAAAAGTCTTGGACTGTTTGACGCTCCTTCCGACGACCGGCTGATCATCGATATTGGAGATGATGCTATGGCGGATGGCTTTGAGATAACAGTGGTAAAGGGGCAGTAGGATGATGGATGCTGGTTTCCTGTTGCTGATTGCCGATTGCTGCCTCCTTGAAACATCCCGATCAAATGAACTTACTGATCTTAAAACTTATCTTATGTGTTTCGTTGGTTTTGGAGTCGATAATCGAAATATTCTCGCCGATGAACCAATACAGTTCGTTGTAGTATAGTATGTGGATCTTGCCCCCATCATCCGTAGAGATATAATTGGGTTTGATATCCAGCTTTGCTTCCTGCGAACCTTTTTTAACGCCGAGTTTTTTTCCACTCATAACATTATACGTGCCGGGTGTGGGTTTTGAGTTTGACATATTGGATGGCAGGGCGATCAGCATCTTGGGTTGGTTCCGTTCTGTAATGATCAACGCCTGGTTAGGCACTCTTGATAAAAAGTCGGCACCGAAATCCGTAGCGATCGCCTTATCATCGATCTTGATATAATTGTCATATCCTCCCTGTGCCAGGAATGCAGCCGTGTCAGTGATGTTTTGACCAAAGGCAAAAGCGGAGATAAATAAGATGCCGAGTGCCAGAAAGATCTTTCTCATATTTTTTCTTGTAAATCTATAGGAGAAACCGGTATCCGCCAACATTAAAAAATTGTAACTAACTGATCAATTTAACTATGGCATATATCCCGAAAAGCAACAACGCCAGTAAAACACAAAAGAAGAGATAGGCGGCACTGCTCAGCACTCCTACCTGCAGGTATTTGATATGATTGTCGAGTGGTTTAAAGAACAATTGCAGTAATAACGCAGCGTATGCCAATGAGCCGGCAACGATGATGTTTGTGTTATTATAAAAGAATAGATGATCCAATAGCGCCTCCAGCGGGTTGAACAGTCCCGCGTTTAAATAAACGACCTTCAATAAAAAATATGACGTCGTTATATAAGCGATCTTATAGAAGATACTGGCCGGGTCAGTTTTTTTAGAAAGAGATAATTTTCCTAACAGGGCATGCAGACCGAGCAGCAGCGATCCCACACAGAGATAACCGACAAGGTATAGAAAGTCATAGTCCGGTTCCTCTTCCCCTTTAAAGCGCCAATGCCTGATGGATAGAAATAGTCCGCCGCAGATGGTTTTAAAATTTCTAAGTGCCACCCATAACAATAGAAAACCTTGTATGAATAAGGGAGTGAAATACACAGCTTTTGTTGCCGCGAGAACAGTGTTGATGCGATTCTCTTTGGTAAGTAATGACCTGAGAATGAAAAAACGAATATAAAGTATCAGTGCAATAGCAATGACGAGGTAAACGAATAGCATGTGGTTTCAAAAATAGGGAATGTTCTGGTTGTGGGTTGCTTGTTATCAGTTGGCAGTGTGCAGTCAGCAATTGGCAAT
>DASVNY010000164.1:0-4521 GCA_036383615.1 Chitinophagaceae bacterium | reverse complement strand
GCTGATACAAACGACGCAGCCTTCACATCCTGTTTTGCAATATGTGCAGCAGCACGATTACAAAAGAATGTATGCGGATGAGATAGAAAAAAGAAAACAGTTTGCTTACCCGCCTTTTTCACGATTGATACACCTGTCTTTCAAACATAAAATAAGAGAGGTGGTTGAAAGGGCAGCTCATGAATTCGCCAGTGCACTGAAAAATAAATATGGCTCTTATATTGTTGGCCCTGCTGAACCCGTTATCAACCGTGTGCGCAATCAATACAGGATGGAATTATTATTGAAATTGCCAAGGGATACTAAAACGATTGCGCAATGCAAGAGGGATGTGATTGAGCAGGTAGCTATTCTTCATCAGCATAAGAGTTATAAAGCAGTAGGGATAGTGCCGGATGTGGATGGGGTCTAAGCTATTCGTCCTTCTTTGAACTTCTCATACGGATCAATTCAAAATCATCCATAAGTATTTCTCTATAAGTTTTACCCGGTTGAGGACAAACTCTAATCAGCCCCTTACTGTCTCTATCAGTCCAAAAATCTGGAACGTATATCTTATGTTTTGGCGGTAGATAGTTGTTGATAAGAAGTGTGATGCCAAGTGCGCTGGAATCAAATGTATTTTTAAGGTCTAATTGGGTGCACCATGAGCCACCTTCAATATAAAACTGTTGAATAGCCCCACTCATAATAGATGTATTAGCATTGTAAACAGATAACCCTTTCTTTTCTTCTATCGCTTGCAGAATAGAGTCGCCAGTAGAATTGCGAAATGGAACTTTGTAATCTCGTTTCTCTTTTTCCCAAACAGTATCGTTATAAGACTTGCCAATACTGTATTTCGAGCTTTTCTCATAAACGGTGTAGGTTAGGGTGTCATCATTTACATAGATTGTTAAGGAGGCAGGTCTAAACCTGTTTGAGCCGAGGCCTATAGTAGTATAAAAAAATTTAAACTGTTGACCGGAAGCCACACCAGTGATGGATATAAATACGATTACAAGCAGTGGTTTCAATTTCTTCTTTTGTTGGCGGAAGGTAGGATAGTCAATGAAAAGAATTCGTTAAAGCAAGCAATACATAGCGTACAATTTTATAAACTTGAAAGCCCCATCATTGATGGGGCTTTCAAGTTTATTTTGACTGGGTCGATTATCTCAGGAACAACATCTCCCTGTATTTTGGCAAATACCACTCACGGTCATCTACCAGCAATTCAAGTTTATCGGCATGATAACGGATATCATCAAAGAAAGTATCCTTCACCTGGCTTTGATAAGCGATGGCTTTGGTGCGTGTGTTATCCATATTGTTGCACACTTTTCTCGCTTCGATCATTTTTTCAACCAGGTCGCTGAGTTTACTGATATGCTCAGAGATCTTTTCGAGTATCTGTTTTTGATTGGCAAAAGCCGCATCCTTTAATCCCGCTTCTTTCAATCCGCGGATATTATTCGCCAGCAAATTCTGGTAGCGGATAGCTGCAGGCAGGATATGACTGGTTGCTATTTCGCCCATGATACGGCTCTCGATCTGTACTTTCTTAATGTATTTCTCGAGTTCGATCTCATGACGTGCTTCCAGTTCGCTATGAGAATAGATATTGTTATTGTCAAACAAATGCTTGGCTTTTTCAGTCACCATCGCATCCAGCGCCAACGGAGTTGTTTTTACATTGGGCAAACCTCTTTTTTCCGCTTCTTTCTCCCATGCCTCGCTATAACCATCTCCTTCGAACAGCACTTTTTCACTGGCAACAATGTATTGACGAATAACATGCATAATGGCGATCTCTTTCTTTTCGCCTTTTTCGATCAGCGCATCCACTTCACTTTTGAATTGCTTTAATGTTTCAGCCATGATCGTATTTAATACTGTCATGGGATTGGCACAATTCGCAGAAGAACCTACTGCACGGAACTCAAATTTATTTCCTGTGAAAGCGAAAGGTGATGTACGGTTACGGTCCGTATTATCCATCAGCAATTCAGGGATGCTTTTGTGGATATCGATCTTCAGCATGCTTTCATCTGTTTCATCCATTTTTTCCGACACTCTTTCTTTCACATCCTGGAGAACTTTGCTCAGGTATTGACCAATGAAAACAGAGATGATCGCCGGAGGAGCTTCATTGGCGCCAAGGCGATGATCATTAGGAGCAGAAGCGATGGATGATCTCAACACATCTGCGTAATCATGCACGGCTTTGATCGTGTTCACAAAGAAAGTGAGGAACATCAGGTTGGTCTTTGGCGTTTTGCCGGGAGCCAACAGGTTCACACCTGTATCGGTAGCCATGCTCCAATTATTGTGCTTGCCACTTCCATTGATACCTGCAAATGGTTTTTCATGAAGCAACACACGCAGCCTGTGACGACGCGCCACTCTTTCCATTACATCCATCAACAACGAGTTGTGATCAACCGCCACACTTACTTCTTCAAATATCGGGGCGCACTCATACTGTGCGGGAGCCACTTCATTGTGTCTTGTGCGGAGAGGAATGCCGAGTTTGTAAGATTCATTCTCAAAATCCCGCATATAGGCATATACTCTTTCGGGAATTGAACCGAAATAATGATCTTCCAATTGCTGGTTCTTGGCAGAGCTATGACCATACACTGTTCTTCCGGTCATAACCAGGTCAGGTCTTGCATTGAACATAGCTTCATCAACAACAAAGTATTCCTGCTCCCAGCCCAAAGTGGCAGTTACTTTATTTACGTTTTTATCAAAATAATTGCAAACGTCAACGGCTGCCTTATTTAATGCTTCAAGCGCTTTGAGCAAAGGAGCTTTATAATCTAATGATTCACCGGTATAGGAAACAAAGATGGTAGGGATGCACAATGTTTTTCCTTCGCCGATCTCCATGATAAATGCCGGGGAAGAAGGATCCCATGCGGTATAACCTCTTGCTTCAAAAGTGGCTCTTAGTCCACCACTGGGAAATGAAGAAGCATCGGGTTCCTGTTGTATCAAAGCATCACCTTCAAATTGCTCGATAGGTGTGCCATCGCTTTTTAAGGTAAAGAATGAATCATGTTTTTCGGCTGTTGTGCCGGTAAGTGGTTGAAACCAGTGCGTGAAGTGTGTAACACCTTTGCTTTCGGCCCAAGCACGGATACCATTGGCAATTTGATTGGCCATGGCCCGGTCGATCTTTTGGCTGGCCCTGATAGAAGCTGCGAGACTTTTATACGCCTCATCACTTAATAACTCAAGGGCTGTTTTTAATGTAAAAACGTTTGAACCGAAGATGCCGGTGATCTTGTTGGAACCGATAACTTCTGCTCCTGATGAAAGGTTCTGGATCGCATTAAATCGGAGTGACATGTAGTTTTAATTTAATTGGGATAAATGTATCAAAAAATCAATAGGGTAAGCCGTTGGAACGACTTACCCTGGATGAACTGTTTATTTCTTTTTGTGAAAATCGTTAAGAGAGATCATGCTACTTTTTTGTCCAGTAATTCCACAAGCGCTTCCGCCGATTTCACAGTTTTTACGATCCTTGCAGCAACTTTATATGGATCGGCAGCGCTGTTAGGGCGACGATCTTCTAACCAGCCTTTCCAGCCTCTTTCAACAGTACCGATCGGGATACGGATAGATGCGCCACGATCAGAAACGCCATATTTGAAGTCGGTGATCGCAGCCGTTTCATGTTTGCCGGTGAGGCGAAGATGATTATCGGGGCCATACACTTCAATATGCTCTCTCACTACTGGTCTGAAAGCTTCACATACCTGTTCATAGATATCCTGGCTGCCGCATGTTCTTAATAATGAGTTGGAGAAGTTTGCATGCATTCCGCTGCCATTCCAGTCGAGGCTACCCAGCGGTTTGCAATGCCAGTTAATAGAAACACCATATTTTTCTCCGATCCTTTCTAATAAATAACGGGCCACCCATACCTGGTCACCTGCAGATTTAGCGCCTTTGGCAAATATTTGAAATTCCCATTGACCAGTGGCAACTTCAGCATTGATGCCCTCGACGTTAAGACCTGCTTCGAGACAAGCATCTAAATGTTCTTCTACGATATGACGGCCATATGCGTTAGCGGCACCCACCGAACAGTAATAAGGTCCTTGTGGACGGGGATAACCACCTTCAGGAAAACCTAATGGTTTGTCAGTTTCAGGGTTCCAAAGAAAATACTCCTGCTCAAACCCGAACCAGAAATCATTATCGTCATCTTCAATAGTAGCGCGGCCATTTGATTCATGCGGGGTACCATCCGGGTTCAATACTTCACACATAACCAACCATCCGTTTTTTCTAATAGGATCTTTTATTAAAAAGACGGGCTGTAGCAAGCAATCAGAAGAACCGCCGGGGGCTTGTTCAGTTGATGAACCATCAAAACACCATACCGGGCAATCATCTAATTGACCCGAGAAGTTTCTTTCAATTTTAGTTTTACTGCGAAGGCTCTGAATTGGCTTGTAACCATCCAGCCAGATATACTCAAGTTTTGCTACTGCCATGACCGGAAATTTTAAATGTTGAAAAAAA
>DASVNY010000163.1:0-4341 GCA_036383615.1 Chitinophagaceae bacterium | reverse complement strand
ATAACTCATAGCTCATAGCTCAAAGCTCATGGCTCAAATAAAATCATACATTTGCCCATTCAATTAATCACACATTATGGAATTATATCTTGACTCGGCCAACCTCAAAGAGATTGAAGAAGGTTTTAAGCTGGGATTTTTAGATGGATTGACAACTACTCCCACTTTTATGCAACGGGAGGGTATCACTGATATCGATGGAACTATTGTAAAGCTTTCTAAGATCGTTCCTGTTTTACAGATCGAAGCTTTGGGTAATACCGCAGAAGAAGTTTTGGCTGAAGCAAAACGTCAACTGGCGCTGGGACTTGATCCAACAAAAACAGTTTTTAAAATACCTGTTTCACTGGAAGGTGTTCGTGCCTGCAAAATGCTTCGAAACGAAGGATTGCTGGTGAATGTACACCTGGTTTATACATTGCAGCAAGCTTATATGGCGATGCAGGCAGGCGCTACTTATGTTTGCCCGCTTGTAGGTCGTTTGCAGGACCAGGGGCATGATGCACTGGGCCTGGTTAGCCAATGCGTGGATGCGGTAAAGAAATACGGGTATAATACAAAGATCATGTTCAGCTCTGTTCGTCATGCTGAGCACGTTCGCAATGCGATCAATATCGGCGTGCATACGATCACTGTTCCCCTGAAAGTGTTGAAAGCCTTAACGGAAAATAACCTGACCCAGGTAGGCACGGATCAATTCATCCGTGATACAAGGCTGATGATGGTGAAAGTAAAAGATGCGATGAATGGTATCAACCCTGTTGTTGCAGGCACCACAAGTGTTAAGGATGCTATCATTAAAATGACCGAATTTGGTTTTGGCGCCATAACTGTAACAAATGGAGATGGATCACTGAAAGGTGTGTTTACAGATGGCGACCTGAGAAGATTACTGCAAAAAGAAGGCGAACATATTTTGGATAAAAAGATGGGTGATATGGAATACAAAGCACCTGTTAGTATTGACTCGGATGCATTGTTGAATGAAGCAGCTGCTGTTTTCAAAAAAACCAATGTTGATACGATATTGGTTACCGAAGGCGGAAAGCCTGTAGGTATGCTGGATATCCAGGATATGGAAGAGTGATTGGTTGATTAGTTAAATTGTTTATTGGTTTATTAGTGTCGTGATAAAGGAGGAGTTTTAGTGAATTTGAAATTTCTTCATTGCCCGGTACGCCAATAGACCAGTAAACCAGTAAACTAATAAACTAATAAACCAATAAACAAACATGTCAGAATTAAAGAAAACCATCGAAGAGAATTTCAAAGGGCAGTTCATTACCGGTCTTGACGACATCATCGCGAAAGCGGCAGGCATGAAGGCCTTTATTTTTGATTGGGATGGTGTGTTTAATGATGGCTTTAAGAACGATGCCGGCTCAAGTCCTTATAGTGAAACCGACTCAATGGGCACCAATCTTCTTCGCTTCAGTCATTTTTTAAGGACCTGGCAAACCCCGGTATTCGCGATCATCACAGGAGAAAAGAATCATTCCGCTTTTGCGCTTTCCAACAGGGAACATTTCCACGCTGTTTATTTTAAAATAAAACATAAGGCAGATGCGCTCAGGCATCTTTGCAAGCAGCATAATATCAAACCAAGCGAGGTAGCTTTTGTTTTTGATGATGTGCTGGATCTTTCTGTTGCTAAAATTGCGGGGTTGCGATTCATGGTTCCTCATGCGGCAACCAGCATGCTTCAGCAATTTGCTGTTAAAAATGGCTGGGTGGATTACATCACACAGGGAGAAGGTCATCAATTTGCCGTGAGGGAAGTTTGTGAGCTGTTGATCAGCTTAACGGGACAGTATGATGCTGTGATACAAAACCGTCTCGAATTTTCTGAAAAATACAGGAGCTACCTTTCCATGAGAAATGATGTGAATACTGCTTTTTATTCGGTGGATGGTAAAAATAAAATTGAACCGGCAATTGTATGATCGCCGCTATTATTCCTGCACGATATGCCTCGACCCGTTTCCCGGGAAAGCCATTGGTAGATATCAATGGTAAGACGATGATACAAAGAGTATATGAACAAGCTGCTAAAAGTAAGTTTGTTCAAAAGGTAGTTGTTGCTACAGATGATCAGCGGATATTTGATCATGTGCAATCATTTGGAGGAAACGTGGTGATGACGGCGGAGGACCATCCAAGCGGAACAGATCGTTGCTGGGATGCGCTGCAACAGTTGAGCGAAAAATATGAGTATGTTATCAACGTGCAGGGTGACGAACCATTTATCGAGCCAGAGCAAATTGATGAATTAGCGGCTGTCTTAAATGATGGAAGCGTTGAGCTGGCCACGCAGATGATCGCAGTGGATAGTTATGAAATGTTGTTTGATAAGGGTGAGGTTAAGATCGTTTTGAATGATAAAAATGAAGCACTGTACTTTAGCCGGATGGTGATCCCTTTTATAAAAGGAATAGAAGAGCAACAGTGGCACAAACATCATAACTATTACCGGCATGTGGGGATGTATGCATACCGGGTGGATATTTTAGAACAGATCACCAAATTGCCTGTCTCAGCCCTGGAAAAAGCAGAATCATTGGAGCAATTACGCTGGTTGGAAAATGGGTTTACAATCAAATGCGTGTTGACCAATTATGATAGCCATTGTATAGATACACCTGCGGATATTCAAAAGGTTTTGCAATTAAAAGAACAGAAATAAACTGCTTGCTATGCAAAAAGAAAAGATTCTTGTCATTGGCGCCAGTGGACAAATAGGAGTGGAGCTTACACTCGCATTGCGAAAAATTTATGGCAATGCTAATGTTATCGCTTCTGATCTGAGGGAGCAGAACCCGTTGCTGGAAGGAACCGGTCCTTATGTTTCGATGGACGTGATGAATAAAGAAATGCTGCATGTGCAGGTGATAAGACAGGGGATCACTCAGATATATTTACTCGCAGCTATTCTTTCTGCAACGGGAGAAAAGAACCCGAACCTTGCCTGGCACTTGAATATGCAAGGCTTATTGAATGTGTTGGATATAGCAAGAGAAGAAAAGCTGCAAAAAGTGTATTGGCCTTCTTCGATTGCGGTATTTGGACCCACCTCACCAAAACAAAATTGCCCGCAACAAACAATCATAGAACCGACCACTGTGTATGGCATCAGCAAATATGCAGGAGAGTTTTGGTGCAATTATTTCTTTCAGCGTTATGGTGTGGATGTGAGAAGTCTTCGCTATCCTGGTTTGATCAGCTATAAATCAGCACCGGGTGGCGGAACAACTGATTATGCAGTAGAGATCTATCATGAGGCATTGGAAGAGAAAAAATACACTTGCTTTCTTAAAGAAGATACTTACCTGCCCATGATGTATATGCCTGATGCCATCAGGGCAACGATTGAATTAATGGAAGCCCCGGCTGACAAGATATCTATCAGAACATCCTATAATGTTTCTGGAATGAGTTTTTCTCCCAAAGAAATAGCGGCAGAAATTAAGAAACATATTCCCGAGTTCTCCATTTCTTATAAACCTGATTATCGGCAAGCCATTGCTGATAGCTGGCCGCAAAGTATTGATGATACTGTAGCAAGAAATGACTGGGGTTGGAAAGAAGAGTATGGTTTGGCGGCGATGACAAAGGATATGTTGGAAAACTTAGGATAATTAGCCAATGTGCGAATGTGGGGATTGGAGAACAGCTCTTCTGCAATTCGCACATTTGCTAATCAATCCACTATTCCATTTTTAATGGCGAACATCACCAGCCCGGCTGTATTGCGAACACCTACTTTTTCAATTAATCGCTGACGAATACCTTCAACAGAGCGTGGGCTTAGAAATATTTCTTTACCGATCTCATTGGCGGTTTTCTCTTCGCAGATAAGTTTTAATACTTGTAGTTCCCGTTCGGTGAGCTCAACATTTTGGTTGAAGGAAGGTTTGAGATTATTCTTTAGCACGAGTTTTTTCAGCAAGGCCTTATTAACGACATCATTGAAATAATAACCATTCTCATGCACTGCGTAGATTGACTTCCTTATTTCATCAGGTTCCGCGTTTTTGAGCAAATAGCCATTGGCGCCATTCTCCATCAGGTGAATAATAAATTTATCGTCCTCGTACATAGTAACTACCAGCACCTTGATGGAAGGATACTTTTTTCTTACTTCTTTGGTGGCTTCCATTCCATCCATGATGGGCATTTTGAGGTCCATGATGATAACATCGGGGGATGTTTTTTGGAGTTCTTTCAGGAGCTCTTCACCATTGTCTGATTCGAAAAGCACTTCAAGGTTTTCGTCCGCTGAGAGGCCCACTTTCAAACCTTCCCTGAATATTTTATAATCATCTGCTATGGCGATCTTTATTT
>DASVNY010000162.1:0-5077 GCA_036383615.1 Chitinophagaceae bacterium | reverse complement strand
GATAAACGTTAAGAGTTTCGGATTATTTTAACGATCCCCGAAAATAGGTGATACCACTCAGCTATAAAAGGTAGAACTACTATTGGGAGAAGCTGCAAATTTTAAATAGTAGATTCTCAATAATGAAAAAATACTACGTGGGTAATTTTACGGAAGATATTTATTGTAAAAGGATCGGTTCTTTTCCATACAACATCCAGCTATAGCCGGTGGGGAATTCTTTCCTCCAGGTGGCTTCATTATGCCTGCCCTCATCTCTAATCACCGTTTTTATTTTTGATTTTGACTTTGCAGCCAAAGCCTGCATCCCTTTTAGCATATCGGGCACCATCTGATCGCCTTCCTGTTTGCCCACATAGAAAAAAATATTTGACCTGATCTTTTTACTTTTCTTCTTAATGTCATCGAATATTTTTTTTGATGTCCAGAAAGAAGGTGAAAATATCCCGGCGCCGCCAAATACTTTCGGATACTTCACTACAGCATACATCGAGATCAACCCGCCCATTGAACTGCCTGCGACAAACGTGTTGCCTTTATCTTTTTTTGTCCGGTAGTGTTTATCAATAAAAGGTTTTAATGTTTTTACTAAAAAATCAACATACTCACTCCCCTTTCCTTCAACTTTAGTGCTTGAACTGCGATTATCCAGTGTAAAGTCATAAGGAGCATATTCACTTAGCCGATGCCCGCCACCATTATCAATACCAACAACAATACAATTCTTCAACCTCGTACTGTCAAGAAACTCATCAATGCCCCATTCCCCGGAAAAAGAACTTGTGTCCTCAAACAGGTTTTGTCCATCGTGCATATATAATACAGGGAAACGCTCTTTTGTGCCTGCATAATTTTCCGGGAGATAAATCCATATCCTCCTGCTTCTTTTTAGTTGTGGCATCCAAAACGAAGTCTCAATGATCTGAACATTCCTGCCCGCCGTACTCAATTTTGCTTTTACCGCAAACTGGTCTTGCCAGCCTTCCACATTTATTTCAACAATAGCATCGCCATCCACCTTTAATATCCTGTTCCCAATACCTGCTCCATCTTTGCTACATTCAACTTTATCCCAACCACCCCGGGTTATTTTATACTCATAGGAACCGGCAGGTAGTTTCATGTCAATAAAGTGATTGCCTTTCTCATCTTGCTGAAATCTGAATTGTTCGTTCTGAGGGTTCCAGTTATTGAAAGACCCAGCAATAAAAATAGTTTGGCCAGGAGTTTTTGCAGGAGCGGCATTTTTTATTACCAGCCTTATGTTTTGTTGGGCGGTAATCAGCAAACTCTCCACTGAGAAAATAAGCAGGAATATTAAACGAGTCATCATAAGTGATAATATCTAAAATTATGGAAACAATTGACAACAGCTTTTAGCGCAGGGATTACCAACTAACTGGGGCAAAAATTCCTCACAGGAAAAATCACTCGCTTTCCTAATAATTTTCAAATAACGAAAAAATATTTTCGTTTCGAATCGGCTGATACTGTAGCCCTTGTATTTTTGCAATCATAACATGTTCATGCATGGTCTTGCATTTGCAATGATTGCTTAAACTAAAATAGAGTACTATGAAAAAGATTATTTTGGCAGGGGTTGTATTATTATTAGTAAATGCAACTTTTGCACAGCACAGCGTAGAGTTTGGGATAAAAGCAGGGCTGAATTTCGCCAACCTGAAAGATGATGCCAATAGTAGTACCGAGGTGAGAACAGGATGGCATGCTGGTGGATTAGCTCATATTCATATCAACCGGCAATTTGCCATCCAGCCCGAATTAATGTATTCCAGCCAGGGAGCGGAATACCCCGGCAACAATAAACTAAAATTCAATTATGTCAATATCCCGGTCCTCGGCCAGTATATGTTTGGGGAAGGATTTAGATTGCAAACAGGTCCGCAATTCGGGATATTAGCGAGCACCAAATTAAAATCAGGAGATGCTGAAACAGATGTGGATGATGGGTTCAAAGCACTTGATTTTGCCTGGTCTTTTGGCACAGGTTATCTTTCTCCTAAAGGCATAGGTGTTGATCTGCGTTATAATCTCGGGCTAAGCAATATCAGTGAACCGGGCCCTGATCTGAAAAACCGTGTATGGCAGTTGGGAGTTTTCTACCAGTTCAAACATTAAAAGAAAGAACTAAAATAGCAGAATGTGAAGACCTGGAAGATGTATAAAAGTGCATCGACCAGGTCTTAACTTGTTAACTTCTCTAATGCCGGTCTCGAACCGGGGTCTTTCACAGGAGTGAATTAGTAAAATAGTGTGTAATAAACTCTCACAAAACCTGCTTCACTTCATACGCCGAATAAAACGTATCAATCGCATTTACCTCCGGTAAGTATAAAGTTCTGTATTGAAATGTTCCTAGTTTTTTGAAATTAGATAACACGGTCATCGTATCTGCTTTCGGAACGAAAATAGATTGAGCCACATTTAATGAATCGGTATAATTGATCTGTTGTCCTATCGTTTGCGCCGAAGGTCCATACCATTTCAATGTTGCTTTACTCGCTGCATAAGTCATGCTTCTTAATGGGCGATTAAAAAGGGAATTGATATAATTCTGTCCATACACAATACCAATTGCATCTGTCTTAATAGATGAATGACCCTGGTTGTCGTAGGTATAAATTTCAAAGGCATAGGTTCCCTCTGTCATATTCGTGAGCATGAACTTAACAGTATCAACACCGGTAGTTCGCACAACATCCTTCACAGCAGAATCGGTTTTGTTGTTCCAAAACACTTTTACTTTGCTGATCTTGGGGTCAGACAACAATAACATAGTTAGTGCCGTGCGATTCTTACCGGGATAGGATTTTACCGAATCAACACGTCCTGTATAAATGATCTCGCCGTTTTGAACAAACTCTTTATAAGTATCTTCCATCTTGCTGCAGGCAACAAATGCCACCGCAATCATCAACAACAGCAAATAGAATTTATTGAATTGATTTATCCGCATAACGATTTTACTTGTTTAGGTATTTAATTATTGCTTCTGTCCCCATAAGGTCAGTTCCATCACGTGAAAGAAACCAGTAGCACCGTCAATAGCGCTCCAGCAATCAACATTCTTCCAGGCTATATAGCGAACAGCCGGGATGCCTGCAGGGAAATCGTATTCCTGGCCATCGGTAGCTACCTGTGTATCTTCATTTGAATTTGTTCCTACAGGAAGACCGGAAGGTTTTGTCATCAACCAATCTCCTAGTTTTACCCAGCTACCGACAACTGTTGGCGTATTGGTGCCCCATATCTCCCATTTGTGCGGATTACCGTGATTATAGGTAAACGTACCAGTACGTTGCCAAACTTTAAACCGGCTTAGTTTGTATTTGCTCACAGCTGATTGGTCAAGATCAATAGGAACCCAAATAGGTTGATCAACGTTCTGTTTTGTATGAAACATCGTTGTAGTGCTTCCATCCCATAAATTCTTCAATGGATAACTGCTTGAATAATCAACTGCATTCACGATCGGTCCGCCGGAAAGAGGCATTGGCGCCAATTGCGGAATGGGATAACCCATGCTGCGAATATCTTTGAATTTTGTTTTGTCAACTAACTCTTCATAGATCGGTGCTTTTGTGACCACCAATGTATCTGTGTGATTATCCCACCTGTCTTTTACATAAATGCCATACACATATTGTTTCTGTGGCTGGGCGGGCGGATTTTGTACAAAGCCGCGAATGTTGAAATTATTTTGCGCCTGGCTGCTATAATGGAAATCAACATGCTGCCAAAAGTTGGTGCTATCCTTTACCAGTATCCCAATCACAATGTTTGACCTGGTTGCATTAATATAACTGACATTGATCCCTCCGAAGGTTTCAATCACATTCAGTGAATAATACACATCCCAGATAGATGGACGCAAAGGTTTTATTGTTACTTCAACAGGTTGCGATTCTACTTCGCAACGGCTAACAGCATACAGTTTTACTTTATGTTCCAATGTATCGCCAAAGCCTTCGATCAACAGGCTGTTGGTGTACATACTGGCTTTTACTTCCTTTACGGCATCTTTTACATTGCACACTGCTTTTACATAAAGGAGGTTAGTGTTGTTCGGAAGATTATAACTGATTTTTGCCGAGCCTGGAAGATTTTGTACTTGTGGATTGGTCACCTGGCCCGGTGCAGAACTATCTGTACAAGTTTTCTCAGATTTCTTGCATGCTCCAAGGAAGCAGGCAACAGAAACAAAGAGCGTAATCGTTAGTGTTTTCATTTTTTTAAAACTTAATGAAGGTTTACCAGCCTGTATTTTGAACTAATTTTTTGTTACGTAATAATTCATCGATCTCGATCGGCCACAGGTAATCTGACAAACGGAAAGTTTGGTTGAATTGAATGATCTCTTTGTAATAAGATGCAGCATCTGCCTGGTCAATACTCCAGCCTTTGACAGGTGCATTCATTACGATATGTGCTTTCTTCCATCTTCTTAAATCCCAATAACGCTGTCCTTCAAAAGCTAATTCGATCAAGCGCTCCTGTTGAACAATTTCCCGGAAGCCGCTCTTCGTTGTATATTTTGTATTGTCGTTGGAAAAGTTTGACCATGATTCCTGTACCGTAGGCAACCCTGCTCTTGCTCTTACACGGTTGATCCACTTGTATGCTTCGGCACCAGGACCACTCACCTCATTCAATGCTTCAGAGTAAAGAAGGTATAGATCAGCAAGGCGGATTTCCGGCCAGGGATAATCAACCTGGTTAGACCCGGTAACGTTTCCATCCGATGCAGCGGTAGTAAAAATGCCAACCAGCTTCTTTGGTGAATAACCGGTAGCAGAAAAATTACTTACACCCTGGCGGGCAGCTGTTTCACCTTTCCTCGCTTTTACATAAAACATGCTGGCCGAATTGAAATTCCCTACCCAATTACCAAACCATAAACCACGATCAAAACCCAGGTCAGCATAAAAGCGAGCCTCCCTGTCGAAATGTAACTTTACTGTTTGTTCATTGTTAGCAATAAAGTATTTATTGTTGCTATCTGCTGCTGCTGCCGTGTGTGTTTTTAAATTATAACGACCCGCATAATCCCATGTAA
>DASVNY010000161.1:0-10462 GCA_036383615.1 Chitinophagaceae bacterium | reverse complement strand
AAATTCAAAAGAATTTCATGAACTATTGGTACGAAGAGGAATTGGCTATATCAGCAATGTCGAAGTGATCAATTATACGGCCTATCAAAAAAGTCAGAATCCCAATCTCATTTCAGGTACTGTTTCGAAGAACGGAACATTACATAAAGTAACCAATGTGCGATTTAAAAATCTTGTAATAGAAGGCAAGTTGTGTTTGTCTGCTGAAGATGCCGGTATCATCCTTGCCCCAACAGAATTGCCGCAGGACCCAAATATGACTGCGAAGGAATTGGCCAGTATCAGGGATAGTATAACCCTGTCAAAACCGTTGGTTGCGACAGAAAATATAAAATTTGAAAAATAATTTATTCGTGAACATAATTCGGTTGACAAAATGAAAGCAAGAATTATTATACCTGTATTGTTAACAATGACTGTTTCGCTGCAGGCGCAGCAGCCGGTTGATGTATATCGTAAGCCGCTTAAAGATGTGCTGAAGGAAGTGGAGAAAGAGTACCATGTCGGGTTGATATATGAAGATAAGAATGTAAAGGACCTGGATGTTAACTATGCCAGCTGGCGGTTTGTATCTGATGTGAATACAACATTAGATAATATTTTAAAGCCGCTTGATCTCGTATATAAACAAACAGCGAAGGATAGCTTTGAAATTACGAAGTATGAATATTTCCGTCGCTCGGAAGAGGAAGGTGCAAAGCATTTGCAGGAGTTATTCTCATTGTACACTTCTGTTGATGCATTTACTGAACGGAAAAAAAACCTGCGTGAAGCTATCTTCAGCACATTGGGTATTCGCCGCTTTGCGAAAAAAACTCCTCTCAACCCTATCGTCCGTTCACGTCGTGAAATGAATGGATATATCGTGGAGAATGTAGCATTTGAAAGTGTTCCGGGATATTTTGTCACAGGCACGCTTTATCGCCCCGCCAAATCAAAGGGTCCATTGCCGGTTATCTTAAATCCACATGGACATTTTTACAATAAAATAGATCAATCAATTCCTGATGAACGGGGGCGTTACCGTCCTGATATGCAGTATCGCTGTGCCGCACTTGCGAAAATGGGCGCTATTGTTTTTAACTATGATATGTATGCATGGGGTGAATCTGTTTTGCAGGCTGGTAATAAATCTTATCATCGCACAGGTTTTGCGCTTGCTATGCAAACCTGGAATAGCATGCGAGCCCTTGATTTTTTATTGTCGTTAAAAGATGCAGATAAAACAAGGGTAGGTATTACGGGTGCATCGGGTGGAGGTACGCAGACTTTTTTACTCGCTGCATTGGATGATCGTGTTACAGCCAGTGTGCCGGTGGTGATGGTTTCTTCCAGTTTCTATGGAGGATGCCCCTGCGAAAGTGGATTGGCTATTCACCAGGGATGTGATGGACATAAAACAAATAATGCTGAAATAGCGGCGTTAACAGCGCCAAGACCTCAACTGGTGATCTCGGATGGCAATGACTGGACACGTTCAGTGCCCGGCACCGACTATCCCTATTTGAAAAAAGTGTATGCTTTGTTTGGCAAGGAGGATAATGTAAGCAATGTTCATTTACCCAATGACCAGCATGATTACGGTTTTAGCAAAAGGGAACCGATGTACCGGTTTTTTGCAAAACAATTTGGAATGAATTTGCAGGCGATCACGGATAAGAATGGAAAGATCGACGAATCATTTGTCACTATTGAAAAAAGTGAGGCATTATTAGTGTTTGGAAAGGATTTCCCATTACCTGCATATGCTTTAAGGTCACATGATGCGATCGTGAAAGCGTTTGAAAAAGCACAGGAAGATCACCCGGAATAATTACTGATCTGCAAATGGGCTATCTATACTATTCATAATATTCAATTTCAAAAAATGGAAACATTTCAAAAACTGGCAGCCGCTGAAAGGCAGTTGTATGAAAGAGATGGTTATGTAGTGATAAAATCAATGTATTCAAAAAAGGAAGTTGACATCCTGCTGGACACTGCGAGAAACGATAATTATATAAAGCAGAGCACCTATGGAAGAAAAGATAAAGAAGGCAATACCACTAAACTGGCGCTTTGGTATGCACTGAATAAAGATGTGTATAGTCTCTTTGCAAGATCGGAACGAATGGTAGAAGGGGTGGAGCTATTGTTGGGTGGCACGCCTGCTCATTTTCATACAAAACTGATGCAAAAAGAACCTTTGGTTGGTGGCGCATGGGAATGGCACCAGGATTATGGGTATTGGTACCACGATGGTTTTTTATTTCCCGATATGATCAGCGTGATGATCGCACTCACCCCGGCCAATAAAGAAAATGGTTGCCTCCAGGTGCTAAAAGGTTCTCATCGGATGGGTCGTATAGAACACGGCATGACCGGTGATCAAAAAGGGGCTGATCTTGAAAAGGTGAATGAAGCCGTCGATCGTCTCGAGCTTGTGTATGTAGAACTGGAACCTGGTGATACATTGTTTTTTCATTGCAACCTGCTGCATCGCTCAGATAAAAATAATAGTACCGTGGCACGGTGGTCCATGATCTCTACATTCAACCTGGCCAGTAATAAGCCGTACAAAGAACAAAACCCTTCCTGTTATACGCCGTTATCATCATTACCTGATACAGCGATCCTTGAAGAAAGTGCAGATAAAGTTTAGGACCTTCTTTCAATTACGATTATTCGGTAGTGGTACAGTTTCCCACCAAGGCGCAAAGGACACAAAGCTATTACTTTGACTTTCTTAGTGATCTTAGTGGCTCTGTGGGAAAATACTTTCAAACTGTACCACTACCCATTATTCATAGAGAGCATATCACCAATTGTTTTTCCCATACGAACCAGGTTGATCCCTGTATTCTTCAATGCATCATTGATGTTCGTTAGTTCAGGATTAATTGGCAGTAACACATCAAACCAGGTGGAGAGTTCAGCGGGAATTTCCAAAGGAATTTTCCCGGCTAAGCCAATCACTGGTATTCCTTTTTCTTTTGCTTTTTTAGCTACACCGAAAGGGCCTTTTCCCTGCAAAGTTTGTATGTCGATGCTTCCTTCGCCAGTAATTACAAGATCAGCAGTCGCCAGTTTTTTTTCAAAACCTGTTAGAGAGAGAAAATTATCAATGCCATTTACTAATTGTGCGTTCAGTAAACCGGCTAAGCCAGCAGCTACACCGCCAGCCGCTCCACCATGTTTAAGGGTACTGATGTCTTTACCCATTTGTTTTAAGATGACATTTGTAAGAGCCGAAAGAGATAACTCCAATTTTTTTACAGCACCAGGTGAAGCTCCTTTTTGCGGACCAAAGACAGGGGCAGCACCTTCTTTGCCTAATAATAAATTTTCTACATCACATAATATATTAAGTTCAGTCCCGGATATTCTGTTATCAACCTGGGAATCATCAATGCGGTCGAGCATCGTTAGACTTTCCGGCAGATCGGTCAATTCTTTTCCATATTTATCCAAGAACTGGTAACCTAATGCCTGCAATATTCCTGTAGCGCCATCAACGGTAGCGCTTCCACCGATACAAAGAACGATGCGCTTTACTTTTTTATCCAATGCATGGATCATCAGTTCGCCGGTGCCATAAGAACTGGTGCGGAGCGGATTCAATTCCGTGGGTTTTAGCAAACGAAGACCCGAAGCATCGGCCATTTCTATCACGGCAGTTTTTCCATCGGCGATCAAACCGAATGAAGAAATGATCTTTCTTTTTAAAGGATCATTTACTTCCACTCGTATGATCTCACCATTGCAATGCTGCACGATGAGTTTGCCCGTGCCATCACCACCATCTCCAATCGGAAAACAATCAACGCTGCATTGTAGCTTGCTCTGCTGCAATCCTTTTTCGATGGCAGCAGCAGCGTCTTCAGCAGCTAAACTATTTTTAAAAGCATTGGGTGCAACAAGTATATGCATATCACAAAAGAAATAATGATAAAATATAAACTACAGCAAGTGTAACCAGGCCCATCCAGATGCTGGCAACAGAATATACTCTCAGCATCGATCGCATTTCCAAACCGGAGAATTTACTGATCACCCAGAAATAAGCGTCATTGGCATGAGAGATCATCATCGAACCCGCGCCCATTGACAACACAGCAAGCAATTGTCCCATTTCTGTATCCAACCCTAACACAGGTAATAGTGATTGTATGATGGAGGCGGCTGTGATGATCGCGACAGTTGAAGATCCCTGTGCTGTTTTCAACATAAACGTAATAAGAAAAGGAAAGAAGATGCCCATGCTTTCAAGATTCACTGACTGGCTGAAATGTTCACCGATTTTTGTTGCCGCCAGCACAGCGCCAAAAGCGCCACCCGCTCCAATGATCACTAATATCCCGCCTGCTTTTTCTGCTCCTTCCTGCAATAATTTTCCAATGGTTTGTTTACCGAGTGTTCGCATATTGAGCAAAACAAGCAGCACACCAACCGTGAGCGCCACAACAGGCTCACCAAGTATCGAGAATATTTTTTGAAAGGCATTGTCTGTTTTTTCCATTGCGAAAACAGAATTGACAGCAATAAGAATGATAGGAATGATAACAGGCAGAAAGGACATCATTACTGAAGGAGTTGGAACCTCCTTTTCAATATGCTCTGTGGGAACAGCAGTATGCTTCTCTTTTTTCCCCGCATAGATCGCCCACAAATAACCAATGATCATTCCGGGGATAGCAACGCCGATACCGATAGCGATCAGTTTTCCAAAATCAACACCGATGGTGCTTGCCGCTGCAGTGGCGCCGGGATGCGGAGGCAACAGGCAGTGCACTGCATATAAACCCGTGGCGAGTGACACAGCCATTATCACTACGGAGATGCCGGTGCGTTTGGCCAATGATTGATTTAATCCACTCAATACAATATAACCTGAGTCACAAAAAATAGGGAGACCGACAATAAAGCCGGTAATGCTCATGGCCAGCGGCGCCCTTTTCTCCCCTGCTTTTTTTAGAATGAATTCGGCCATCACTCTGGTGCTGCCGGAATGTTCAAGCAACACACCTAAAGTGGTACCCATCACGATGATCAATCCGAGTGATTGCATGATGCGGCCAAAACCTTCTTTCACGGCCGTAAGAATAGAGGGGAAAGGCAGTTCAACGCCCAGGCCAACCACAAAGCAGGCGATCAGCAAAGCAAAAAAAGCATGCACGCGGAATTTGATCGTAAGCAGGATAATGATACCAATACCTGTTAGCAGGCAAAGCAATATTTGTGTAAAGGTTGTTGTCATGTGCGGACCTGAATAATAAGCAACTAAGATACCTAATGGATCAATATATAACGCATTGGAAAGATAGAAGTCTAAACTGGTTGATAAGAAAGAAACGAAGAGATATTATTCAGTAATTTCCTGTTTTAATAAATAAGATGATCATGATCCGCCTGTTCTCTGTAATTGTCTTTTGTGGTTCTCTCATTTTTAGTCATTCAGTTGTTTATTCACAGAGATCTTATCCTTTTCGAAACTCACAGGAACCCATTGAAAAAAGGATCAACGATCTTATTTCACGTCTTTCAATAGAAGAAAAAATAGCATTAACAGGTTATAATAGTCCCGGTGTGCAACGATTGGGTATCCCGGCCTATAACTGGTGGAACGAAGCATTGCATGGTGTGGCAAGAGCCGGGTTGGCAACTGTGTTTCCGCAGGCCATTGGTATGGCGGCCACCTTCAATGATAGTTTGATGCTGGAAGTGGGAGATGTGATCTCAACAGAAGCAAGAGCCAAGTATAATCTTTCTACTAATGAAGGAAGACATTTGCAATATATGGGACTTACCTTCTGGTCACCCAATATCAATATCTTTCGTGACCCACGGTGGGGAAGAGGGCAGGAAACCTATGGAGAAGATCCGTTTCTCACTGCCACGATGGGAGCAGCTTTTGTAAAGGGGTTGCAAGGAAGCGATCCCCGCTACCTCAAAGCGGCAGCGGCAGCCAAACATTTTGCTGTGCATAGCGGTCCTGAAAAAGGAAGGCATGCTTTTAATGCGGTGGTGGATGAAAAAGATATGAGAGAAACCTATCTCTATGCGTTTAAAAAATTGGTTGATGGAGGTGTTGAATCCGTTATGTGTGCCTATAACCGTTTGAATGATCAGCCCTGCTGCGCCAATAATAATTTATTACAACAGGTACTTAGAAAGGAATGGAATTTTAAAGGACATATTGTTACAGATTGCGGCGCCCTTGATGATATGGTGCGATTTCATAAGTTCTATGCAAATAATGTGGAAGCAGCAGCTGCGGGATTGAAAGCCGGCGTCAATCTTGATTGTTCAAACCTATACCAGCAGAACCTGCAGGAAGCCTATCGGCAAAAATTGATCACAGAAAAAGATATTGATTCATCACTTTCTATTTTATTGAGAACACAATTCAAGCTGGGATTCTATGATGATAAACAATCAGTGCCTTTTTCAAAACTGGGAGCGGAGAGTGTTAATTCATCTTATCATATTGAATTAGCACGTAAAGCAGCGCAACAAAGTATGGTGTTGTTGAAGAACGATAAAGGATTGTTACCACTTGATGCAAAGAAATATGGTTCGATCATGGTGCTGGGTCCGAATGCAGGAGCAATGGACCCAATGGTGGCCAATTATCATGGCATGTCGGGTCATATTGTAACATTTGCGGAAGGCATCACGGCTGCAGCAGGGCCACAAACAGCAGTGCAATATGACCAGGGAAGTGATTTCAGGGATACCATTCATTTTGGTGGGATATGGGCAGCCGGTGAAAGCGATATCACGATCGCCGTGATTGGATTGACGCCGGTATATGAAGGAGAAGGTGGCGATGCATTTCTTGCTGCCAATGGTGGTGATAAACTTACCCTTGATCTGCCCGCAGCGCATATTGCTTTGTTGAGAGAACTGCACAAGAAAAATAAACCGGTGGTCGTGGTGGTTACTGCCGGAAGTAATGTTGATATATCAGCTATCGAACCCTATGCTGATGCGATCATTCTTGCCTGGTATCCCGGCGAACAGGGAGGCAGTGCACTCGCTGATATTTTATTTGGAAAAATTTCTCCATCCGGTCGCTTGCCGGTAACATTTTACCAATCGTTGAATGACCTGCCGGCCTATGATAGTTATGCTATGAAAGGAAGAACCTATCGCTACTATAATGGAAAAGTGCAGTTCCCATTTGGCTATGGACTCAGCTACACTTCTTTTAAATATGATTGGCAGCAGTCACCGGCTAATATCAAAATAAAATCAGCAAAGGATACATTGCGGTTTTCCATCAACCTGGAAAATACGGGAGCGATGGATGCGGATGAAGTGGCACAGGTGTATATAGAATTTCCAAACGTTGAAAGAATGCCGCTAAAAGAACTCAAAGCTTTTCACCGGGCGCATATAGAAAAGAATTCCGGATCAGTTGTTCAGTTCATTGTTCCATTGGAAGAATTAAGAAAATGGGATCTTCGACAAAATAAATGGGTATTGTATCCAGGTGAGTATAAGATCATGGTGGGAGCCAGCTCGCAGGACATACGGTTAAAGGCGACTGTGTTATTGGAAAAAGGACTTAACTAAAACTTACTCATATCAGAAACGGGCAATGGCCAGGAAGATCCTTGTGATTGTTAATTACAGTTCGTCGATCACATGTTTATAACCTCTGCCGATGGGCAGAGATATTCCATTCAGTTCGATCATATCAGCCGTGTAGGATTCAATTTTGTTTATGCAAACGATAAAAGAACGATGGATACGTTTGAAAAGATGAGGCGGTAGTAGTGATTCTATTTCATGGGTGCTCATTTTGGAAACAAATTCCTTTTTAGCTGTAACTATCCGGATATATTCTCTCTGGCTTTCGATATATAAGATGTCGGCGAAAAGGATCTTTACTTTTTTCTTCTGCACATTCAGGAAAATAAAATCCTTTGATTCATGTGGCTGGGTGATTGGCAATTGCCCAGTTGTTTCTTTTTTCACTTTATTCACTGCTATAAGAAAACGTTCAAACTCGAAAGGTTTTAGCAAATAGTCAGTAACATTCAATTCAAATCCTTCAACAGCATATTGGTGATAAGCCGTAGTGATGATCACAGCGGGAGGGTGACTCAATGTTTTTAAAAAAGCGATGCCTTTTAGTTTTGGCAAATGAATGTCAACAAACATCAGGTCGGTAGTATGATCCCTGAGCCATTCGGTAGCGAGGATTGCATCTTTAAAACTGGTCTGCAGTTCCAGGAAAGGAACCTGTGCAATGTAATCAGCGAGTATTTTTACAGCCAGCGGTTCATCCTCTATTATGATACACCTGGTTTTAGACATGACTTGCTAAATTAATTCTTAATGTGGCTGTAAAGACTGAATTTTCCTGTTTCACAGACAAGCTGAAATCTTTATACAACAGTTCCAGCTGTCTTCTTAAATTGGACAGCCCGATACTTTCTTTAATTGTTTCTGTTGAGACTGACTCGGAAGAATTTTTTACTACAAAATTCAATTGTCGTTGATTGACCAGTAACAGTATGTCAACAAATGGTGTTCGCCTTGCTTCCGATACACCATGTTTAAAAGCATTTTCTACGAGCGGCATCAATAATAAAGGAGGCAGAGCTTGTTTCTGATCTTCGATATCATATTTAAGATCGATCCGTAAAGAATCGTCGTACCGTAATTTCTCCAGTTCTATATAATCATTGATGATCTTTATTTCGTTTTCGATGGCTATGTATTGCCCGCTTGTTTCATACAGCATGAATCGCAGGATCTTGGATAAACGCAGGATAGATTCCGGCGCCAGGTCCGATTTATCTCTCGACAGTGAGTAGATATTATTTAAAGTATTGAATAAAAAATGCGGGTTGGTCTGCGATTTCAAATAATTCAATTCGGCTTCTTTCTTTTGGATGATTAATTGCTGAGTTGCCTGTTTCAGTTTTACATAATTATAAATATGCCGGGCAATGCCAAAAAAGAAAACGGAGCCTACACTGAAAGCGGTTTGCCCGGCGAGAGCTTGCTCAATAGTATCATATATTATCAACTGGGTGTAAATATGCAAAGCGACACCCAGCGATCGCCAGGCATACATACCAAATGACCAGAGCATCATGAAACTAAACAAAAGGATAATGCCGAGTAGCAGGCTGTGAATAGAATATCTCCTTTTGCGAAGTACAAAGGGAACGCTGTATTCGAAGAAAATAAAATTGATAACGGTAACATAGATAACACGCCAGACATTATTGAGCACAATCGACCAAAAATTGCCAGGGTATTTATGTGAATTGGCCAGCACCCATACGACTATATAGGCGATCGCTATCCAGCCATAAAAGATCAATCTCTTTCTGTCAATCGGTTTCCACATATTGAATAAATATCGGCAAATCTTTTTCTTTTAGCTGTTCTTCTGCATGTTATTCGTTTTATCGTCAACGAATAACAAATCCTCGTCAACGAAAGGCGATCCTGCTGTTTGTCTATCAACAAGTGCTGTTTGTTGATAGCTGTTCTTTTGCAATATGATTAATAAATATTCTTGTGAAAAATAACCACATATGAAAAAGCTGCTGTCAATTATACTACTAACAATCATGGGTCTTCAATCGCAGGCACAGGTAGAACCCGGTGCCGGCAACTGGAAAACATGGTTCATCTCATCAGGCAAAGAATACCGCTTGCCCGCACCTGCTTCTTATAAAGAAGAGATAGTACAGGTTATTGCAAAACAAAAACAATTAACGCCAAAAGATCATCAGCAGATCATTTATTGGAACGCAGGTTCGCCGGGTTATCGCTGGCAGGAGATGATGACGAAGATATGGGTGGTTGACACCGGCCGATATGCTGTACTTGCCAATCTATTATTGGGCACAGCAACCTATGATGCAACGATTGCTGCGTGGGATACAAAGTATGCTTATAAAACTTCGCGTCCTTTTGTCACGGATAAACGCATCAGGGCATTAACCATTAAACCTGAAAGTCCTTCTTATCCCTGCGAGTATTCTGTGGCAGCAGGTGTGGCCGTTACTGTGTTCAGTAAATTTTTTCCAGCACTTGCTGATTCGGTAAAAAGAATGTCGCAGCAATTGATGGATGCAAGAATTGCTTCTGGTCTTGCTTTCCCAAGTGATACACGTGCAGGATTTGAATTAGGAAAGAAGATCGCTGAAAAGGAAATTGAAATGACCAGAGATTATGTAGCAAACCGCAACTGGGATGGGAAGACTTCCGATAAGCCGGGCACATGGAAAGGAAGGTTTGCCATGTTCCCTTATGCAGGACAAAATAAAACGGTGGTGCTTGAAAGCGGAAGCGAGTTTCGTCCCGGCCCTCCACCTGATTTTGCAAAAGAAATGGAAGAGATGAAAAACTATAAACAAACCTTCCGTTCATTATCCAATGCATTTTATTGGGCCAATAATTCCTGGTTCTCTGATAATCTCTCAAAAAAAATGTTTGAGAATGAACTTCAGTT
>DASVNY010000160.1:0-2407 GCA_036383615.1 Chitinophagaceae bacterium | reverse complement strand
CATATTCTTCTCGTGCTATTTCATCTCCATCCTGGATGAAGGAGACTAATACCGTAGCTGTGGTAGGTTCATGCCCACCAACAGTAGCGACATAAGTTTTAGATAAAAGTGTGATAGTGTTAGAACCGCTTTCAGTAAAATGAAAAGTCTGGTTGTTAATTGTGACCCAAACTCCAAATCCGGTACCTGAACGCATTTCTACATTTAGTGTAATTGTTGCCATAAATTTTGATTTGTGCCTACTCTATGATCCCCTTTTCGGCATCCGGGGTATATTGATGTCGGTTTTTTATGTTATTCACCTAGCACTATACTCAGCAACCATTGAACAAAACTTGCGACCAGCGGAGCTCCCGCTATTAAAACATTGCCCAGGCCCTTTACCTGGTTTTTAAGGCCAGTAAGAATTCCTGGTGGCGGTTGTGATGTTGTGTTGGTAGTAGCAGTGATAGGTATTGTCGTTTCTTCAGGTTTATGGTTGTTTATTATTAATTGAGCTGGCAAATAAAAAAGAAGAATCAATAAAGTATGAAGACCACTATATAAATAAACGAAGTCGTGACGGACAGGAGAGAAGCCCATATCGCTCTTTATCATTCTAATAAAATCAACAGTATCGCAGGCTGAGTATAAGGCACCGGTGCAAAATACCAGCAGGGCCAGCAACAGTGATATTCCATAGAAAAATCTTTTGAAAAGCTGCCTGAACTGCTCATACTTAGTTGTTGCTTTTACTCCTGTAGTTGTCAGGGCCTGTGAAGCAGCCAGCTTGATTTTATTGTTCGTAATATCCGTGTTTATACTGGCTTGTTTAACTGGATCTGTCTCAGCCGCCAAAGCAATTGTTAATTTGTCAATGATTGCGGTTATTTCAGCCTGCAATTGAAGTTGAGCGTTAAAATCATCCACTTCTTTTTTCATACATGCTGCCTTGGAAGCGCTACTTATCATCCCTGCAAAACAAAATGCAGCCCCGGCATAGCCCAATATGGAAAGCCATTTTACTTTTGTCTGAAGATCATTCATAAAATAGAGGTCCTTGATCGTCTCTCCATCATAAAATGTCTTGTAGGTGGTGAAAACGAAAGCAGCAAGCAATACAAAACAGAGTATCAGTGATTTCCAATACGGGCTAGAACTTGTGCAACCAGCAGGCACCAACCTTTCGAGATCTTTCCCGGAATCAATAGATAGTCCAACTGTCATGAAAAGACAGCACCCAAAAATGATGATACAGAGCGCCCAAAAACCGAAAGCGGGATAACGGGTAAAAAAGTCGAGATCGCCGCTGAAACGCTGAACAGGTAATTTAATTGGCTTGTGGATCTCTCCGATTTTAAGATCAGGGTCATAAAATGTGAAATTTATTGAAATAGAATCTTGCCTGAAAGAAGAAAGAGAATCTTTCTTGGATGGAGAAGTAGAATCTCGTTTGGGAGAAGAAACAGCATCCTTCTTGGATGAAGAAATAGAATCTCGCTTGACGGAACTTAACCATTTATCGTAAGTAGTCAGCAGGTTTAAATTCAGGTCAGCCTGTAAATATTTATCGGCGTTCTTTGTTACGGAAGAGTCACTATCAATCTTACGATAATAAACGAGAATTTTTTCGAATAGCACCGAATCTTTTTTCAACTTCGTTGTAATGCTATCAATTTTTTTTCCTCTACTGGTATCTCCTTTAATTTTTTTCAGGGAATCATACTTTGTATTGCTCTTTTCAATTTCAATTGCAATGGAATCTCTTTTATCTGTCAGGATTTGCCGGGCAACAACTCTGGGGTCATACCCTATTTCATGAATACCCGGCTTTGATTTACTACAGGTAAAGAAAAAAGTAAAGCACGAGAATATAAACCCGGCAAACCCGAGTATAGTTAAGGTGGCTGATTTATGTAACATTTGGCGACTTGTATTTGATGTGGTGATTAATCTATCATCCTTTTCCTAACCCAAATCTTCCCGTATCAATCCATTCTGCTTTGGTCATGGTCCACCAGTCGTCGGCGATGCCCTGCAACACATATTCATAAGGCAACCAGCCATAACCATTTTCACCCCAGAGTTCACCCCATGAGTTGCGGATCCTGATAGCGCCGGTGGTAACGATCTTTGAATTGTTGGGATTGGTGATCTTTAAATTATCATCAAAGCCAACAGCCATCACCGCATGTCCGCCATCTACTTCTTCATTTTTATCGGGGAAGGGGATCTTACCATCATCGGCCTGGTCGAGTGAAGTGAAGCAGGTAAAACCAAACATCATCGGCAAACCCATACGCAGATGATCTTTTATTTTAGTGAGCAGGTTGGCGCCTTTCACACCATCTGCATCAAGCCGATAATATAATAATGCCTGGAAGTTTTGCGCATAGGAATACATAAAGGCAGTTGGTTCTACATTGAA
>DASVNY010000159.1:0-2400 GCA_036383615.1 Chitinophagaceae bacterium | reverse complement strand
CTGGCACAGCCTCTTTACCAACTATCGCAAGCGGGTGAAGAATGCTGATACCAACTCAGCTTCTGTCAAATCAATTCAGCGTGACGAAGTGCTGGCCAACAGCAAATAACTTTCTCCTTTCTTTTTACTTAGTTTGCACTTCTGCATGAAAAAGGCTTTCATTCAATTGCATATTGCTGTTTTCCTGGCAGGATTTACGGGAATACTTGGCGAACTGATCGACCTCAATGAAGGTTTATTGGTTTGGTACAGGTTGCTGATCAGCGCCGGCACTATGTGGATACTGTTCTCACTTACCAAAAAATTGCAACGGGTTTCGCTAAAAGATATTTTAAAACTATCAGGGATCGGTTTTCTTGCAGGGCTTCACTGGGTCACTTTTTATGGTTCTATCAAATCCGCGAATGTGTCTGTTGCATTGGTTTGTTTTTCTTCCGTTGGTTTTTTTACCGCACTGCTTGAACCATTGCTCACGCGGGTAAGGATCAAGTGGGGTGAAGTGATGCTCGGTTTAATGGTGATCGCAGGCATCTATCTTATTTTTCATTTTGATCCAAGATATAAAACAGGGATCATCCTCGGTATTGTTTCGGCAGTGTTACTGGCTATAGTAATGATTTACCTACGTCAATTTGTGCAACGTATCAATCCTGAAACCTTACTTACTTACCAGCTAACAGGCGGTTTTATTACCTTATCGGCTTTTATGCCTTTATACCTGCAACAATTCCCAACAAATTATATCATTCCTGATCTTGATGATTGGATGTGGTTGCTGGTGCTGGCCTGGTTTTGCTCGGTATGGGCCTTTCAATTAACCGCGAATGCATTAAAAAAATTATCTGCTTTCACGGTCAATCTTAGTTTTAACCTGGAACCTGTTTATGGGATCATACTTGCGTTTGTAGTATTTAAAGAGAACCAGGACCTCAATAAATGGTTCTTCCTGGGATTTGCTTTAATTGCTCTTTCGCTGCTCATCCATATTTTTATGTTGTTTATCCGTGAAAAGAAAAAAAACACCGTTCATGCCGGCAAGTGAATACCATCAAAAGATCGTTGAGTATTATAATTCTACAGAAAACGCCTATAAGGATTCATGGGACCTGGATAATAGCCTGGCTATTCACTATGGTTATTGGGATGAGAAAGTAAAAACCTTTCCCCAGTCATTATTGCGGATGAATGAGGTGATGATAGAAACGGCAAACATCAGCAGCAAAGACAAAGTGCTTGATGCAGGTTGTGGGGTAGGGGGTAGCAGTATTTTTATTGCTTCTGCTATTGGCGCCAATGTAACGGGGATCAGTTTAAGCGAGCGGCAGGTGCAGCAGGCCCGGCGA
The DNA here is from genome assembly GCA_036383615.1 of Chitinophagaceae bacterium. Classification (GTDB taxonomy): domain Bacteria; phylum Bacteroidota; class Bacteroidia; order Chitinophagales; family Chitinophagaceae; genus CADEDV01. The sequence continues at coordinate 1,057 of DASVNY010000159.1, read as the reverse complement.
AATGCAAAGGAGAAGAAAGTTGGTTCGCTTGTGAACTTCCGGGTGATGGATTATTGCAATACTGACTTCCCTGATAATAGTTTTGACGTAGTGTGGGGTTGTGAAAGTATCTGCTATGCTGATAGCAAAGAAAAGTTTATCAATGAAGCCTGGCGATTGTTAAAACCCGGCGGAAGATTAGTAGTAGCAGATGGTTTTGTCACTGACTTTTTAAATAATGATGACCCCATCATCCGGCAGTGGCTTGATGGCTGGCAGGTAAACTACCTGGAATCGCCGGACCGATTTCAACAATTTATGCAACACACAGGTTTTACTGGTATTGACCACAAGGATATATCGCAGGCGGCGTCATATTCCTCGAAACGGTTGTATAAGTTTTATTTTCTGGCCAACCTTTATCTCTTTTGGAAAACGATCAGCTTTTCGAATAAAGCTACGCCTATTCAAAAAGCCAATATCAGGGCCTGTAAATACCAATATGAAGGCATGAAAAGGAGATTATGGCAATATGGATTGATAACGGGTCACAAGCCTGGTTGAATTTTCATTTCAGAGCTTATCTTTAGCACTCTAAAATTCCTGTATGAGAAAATTATTCCTGCTCCTTCCTTTGGCCCTCCTTTCGGTCACTTCTTTTTCGCAAAAAAAACCATTGGACCACTCTGTCTATGATGGCTGGCAAAGCATCGGTGAGCGGATGATCAGTAATGATGGCAAATGGGTCGTTTACACGATCAATGTTCAGCAAGGAGATAATGAGCTGGTAATACAATCTTCAGATGCCAATTATAAAAAAACAATAGCAAGAGGATATAATGCAGTGATCACAGAAGATAACCGTTATGCCATTTTCAAGATCAGGCCATTGTATAAAGACACAAGAGATGCAAGGATAAAAAAGAAAAGACCGGATGAAATGCCAAAAGATTCTATTGCCATTGTAGAGTTGGGAAAAGAAGAGGTGAAGAAAATACCGGCTGTAAAAACATACAAGACTCCACAAAAAGAAGCTGGTTGGGTTGCTTATCATTTGGAAAAGCCAATTGAGAAAAGA
>DASVNY010000158.1:0-4392 GCA_036383615.1 Chitinophagaceae bacterium | reverse complement strand
CGTAAGCATGGCTATCAACTCTCACACCATGACCACCCGGTTGATGTAACACAGTGATCTTACCCGGTGAAGGGCGGAAGTCATTATAGGGATCTTCTGCATTAATGCGGCATTCGATAGAATGCATCTGGGGAATATAATCCTGTCCTGATATTCTTTCACCCATTGCTATTTTGATCTGCTCCTTGATAAGATCAAAATTGATCACCTCTTCTGTAACGCAATGCTCTACCTGGATACGTGTGTTCATTTCCATGAAATAGAAATTGCGATGCTTGTCAACAAGGAACTCTATTGTTCCTACACTTTCGTAACTAATGGCACTTGCAGCTTTCTTGGCCGCCTCTCCCATCTGGTAACGTAATTCATCCGTCATAAAAGGTGAAGGTGATTCTTCAACCAATTTCTGATGGCGACGCTGAATAGAACAATCTCTTTCACTAAGGTGGCAGATATTGCCGTATTGATCACCGGCAACCTGTATTTCGATATGTCTTGGCTCTTCTACAAATTTTTCCATGTAGATGCCATCATTCTTAAATGCAGCAGCAGCTTCAGCTTTAGCTGTGTTATAGGCTCGCTCCATCTCTCCTTCTTCCCAAACGATGCGCATGCCTTTACCCCCACCACCTGCTGTTGCTTTCAGGATAATAGGATAGCCCATGCTTTTCGCCAATCCTTTTGCTTCATCAAGGCTTTGCAGCAATCCTTCTCCACCCGGAACAACAGGCACGCCTGCTTTTATCATTGTTTCTTTGGCCGTAATCTTATCACCCATTGAATTGATCATCTCAGGAGTGGGCCCAATAAATTTTATTCCGTGATCATTACATATCTGTGCAAATCTTGCGTTCTCGGCGAGGAAACCGTAGCCGGGATGTATTGCATCGGCATTGGTGATCTCCACCGCAGCCATAAGATGAGGAATATTGAGATAAGAGTCGCTGCTTTGTGGCCGGCCTATACAAACCGCTTCATCCGCAAATTTTACATGTAGGCTATCTCTGTCTGCTGTTGAATAAACCGCTACGGTTTTAATACCCATTTCCCTGCAGGTCCTGATAACACGAAGGGCAATTTCACCACGGTTTGCGATCAGTATCTTCTTGAACATTGAATTAGTTGATTTTGGAATTGTATCCCGATTTTTATCGGGAGGAAATTGCTTTTCAAAATTTCCCAATTTCAGAATTTCGCAATTATGCCGGCTCCACGAGGAATAATGGCTGATCATACTCCACTGGTGAAGCGTCGTCCACGAGGATCTTTACAACCTTACCTTTTATTTCGCTTTCGATCTCGTTGAACAATTTCATCGCCTCAATGATACAAACCACTTTACCGGGAGACACTTCAGTGCCTATTTCGGCAAAGTTGGGTTTATCCGGAGAAGGCCGGCGATAGAAAGTGCCGATCATCGGGCTTTTGATCGTAAGAAGATTGCTGGCACTTGCTTCAGCCGCTTTTGGCTTTTCGCCGGTTGCGGCAGGTGCTGAAGCCACAGCCATTGCCTGCGGAGCTGCAACCTGCACAGGCGCTGCCTGCATCGCTGCTCCAACAACCTGGGTAATGTGCTCTTCTTTTTGCTTGATAGTAACTCGAAAATCTTTTTGTTCGATGGTAAGCTCGCCTATATTGGATTTGTTGATCATCTTGATCAACTCCTGTATTTGCTTGAAGTCCATGTTTTTCAATTTAGAAACGAGTTTTGGTTTAGAAACGCTGATCCCATTAGTAGGGAGGGCTAAGATAGGTAAATCAAAGCCAGCAATTCAATGATTTTTTAATGTTTTTGGGCAAAATCGGGGTAAAATAGATAAAAAATGACCCAAAACAGGTCGATTTTGGGCCATTTTTAAATAAGGTGCCTGATTATTCTTTTACTCTTTCAACGTATTCCCCGGTCTTTGTATTGACACGAATAAGCTCTCCTTCATTCACAAACAAAGGAACGTTTACCGTAGCTCCTGTTTCAACAGTAGCCGGCTTAAGCGTTCTTGTGGCTGTATCGCCTTTTAATCCTGGCTCTGTATAAGTAACCAGCATTACTATTTTATCGGGCAGTTCAACGCTCATCGGTTGTTCTGTTTCTGTATTGATCAACACGCCCACTTCCTGGCCCTCTTTCAAAAACTGGGGTGCATCCACCAATTGCTCCTGCAACGCCACCTGCTCAAAGGTTTCATTATCCATGAAATTGTAACCGGTATCATCTTTATAAAGAAACTGGTAGTTTCTTTTCTCCACTCTCACAGGGAAAATGTTATCACCTGAGTTCCATGTTTTTTCAATAGAACGGCTGTTGTCCACCCCTTTAAGCTTTGCCCACACTTTAGCGGCCGCACGGGCTGTTTTGTTTTCACCAAACTCAACCACCGAATAAAGGCTTCCATCGAGTTTGATGATCATGCCACGACTGATATCTGCTGTTGTTGCCATCAGAATAAAATTTTGAGGCGGCAAAGATAAGGGGGGCTAACTTGCCGGCAAAAGGGAAATACTTAAATACTGATACCTTATTTTGCACCTATGAAACAGATCATTCTCTACTTTTTGCTGCTTTCCGGCTTTCAATCTTTATTCGGTCAAAAAGATTCTGTGCAAGCGCCCTACCAGCGTTTTCCCAGCTTCCCTCCTGTTGAGCTGACTTTAGCCGATGGCAATAAATTCCACAAAGATGATCTTGCGAAAAAAACTCCTGTGATGCTGATGTTATTTAGTCCTGACTGTGAACATTGCCAGCATGAAACAGAGGAGTTAATTAAGAATATTGATAAATTCAAAAAGATACAGGTGGTGATGGCGACCCAATTGCCTTTTGAAAGCATGCTGGCTTTTCGTGAAAAATATGGTTTGGCGAAATACAGTAATATCACCGTCGGTCATGACAAACAATACTTCCTTCCTGTTTTCTATAATATCCGCAATCTTCCTTTTCATGCCTTTTATGATCGGAAAAAAGAACTGATCTCTGCTTTCGAAGGCAGCATGACCATTGAAAAGGTATTGGCTGAATTAACTAAATAGACCGTATTAAGATCGCATCTGCGTAAATATTTTTTCAAACAGGAGTTTGAAAACCAGAGATTTGGTCATAGCCAGGAATAAAATCTAAAAATCTGGCAAGATATTTTAAAAGGTACTCGTAGCTCTAAATGCAATTACATGAGCCAGAGTACCGGAAAACTATTTATTTGCTGCATCATATTTCTCCAGTTTTTTACTGCCGGATATTGTCAAACAATTTCCCCCGATTCACAATACATTATTATCAGCGCTGGTCAGCAATATGCAACCAGTGAACGTCACCAGCAAAAATGGGGTGAACATTATCGTAAGGAATGGAATGAGCCCGTGAGAATAAAGATCGCTATGCTGGATACACTTGGTGGAGGAGTTACTCCTTACCAGGCCGGTGGAGGCAGGCAGAGTAAAACATTACGATTGCGAAATGCAAACAATCGGGAATATGTTTTGCGAAGCATTGACAAATCATTTGGCAAAGCGCTTCCTGAAATTGCACAAGGCACTTTTGTTGAAACAATCATAGACGACCAGGCTTCTATCGCACATCCTTATGCGGCGCTTACCATTCCCTCAATGGCAAAAGCAGCGGGGATCTTTCATACCCAGCCTGTGATTGTTTATATACCTAAACAGAAAAGACTGGGAGAATATAATGATGAGTATGGCGATAAGCTTTATTTGTTTGAGCAACGCCCTGATGAGAACTGGGATGAGGCCGACAATTTTGGCAACTCAAAAAAAATAATCGGTACGGAGAAATTACTGGAAAAACTTTTGGAAGACAATGAAAAAAAAGTTGATCAGGCTGCTTATGTGAGAGCCCGTTTATTTGATATGATGATAGGTGATTGGGGCCGTCACGAGGATCAGTGGCGCTGGGCAGAAACGCAAAAAAATGGCAGAACGATCTATCAACCCATCCCCCGCGACCGTGACCAGGTTTATACAATGTTTGATGGAAGCAGGACCGGTTTTCTTTTATCCGTAGCAGGTCTTGATCATTTGCAAAGTTTTGATCACACTATTAAGGATGTTACCATTTATAATTTCCCTTCCCGTAATCTCGACAGGCTAATGACCAATGAGATGACACAGGAACAATGGATGGCTATTGCAAAAGATCTGCAACAGCGGATCAGTGATCATGTCATAACTGATGCTATCAAAAAAATGCCGCCGGAAGTCTTTCCACTATCGGGACAGGAGATCGTTGATAAAATAAGATCGAGAAGAGATCAGCTCCATGAATATGCAAGATCCTATTATCTTTTTTTAGCTAAAGCCGTGGATATACCGGGTTCAGATAAAAAAGAATTATTTGACATAGAACAGAAAGATGATCACGTCAGTCTTACTATTTACAAA
>DASVNY010000157.1:0-4634 GCA_036383615.1 Chitinophagaceae bacterium | reverse complement strand
GTTCGTGCAGGAACGAATGCGGATGTAACGAATCCTTATTTTCTATACATGGTCAATCAAGTGACAGGGGCTATGACATTAGTGCCCGGCGGACCATATAAAGAACCATCTGATCCAACACAAAATTTGCAGGTGAATGGAATTGGTGTTAACAGGAAGGATGGTTTTATCTACGGAATGGCAACACAGGGAACAAATATGCTCACGGTTAGGTTGATGCGTTTGGATAGTACTTACAAAGCCGTTGATCTTGGTGTAATTCCTCCTCCTGCAACAGGCGCAGGTATGTTAAGTATTATTAATTCAGCCGCAGGAGATATGGATACTGCAGGCAATTATTATTTCAGTGCTTTTACTGTAAACCCAACACCGGCACCTGCGATCGCTAAATTTTATTTAGGACGTATTTCAAATGTACAGGCTATCACTGCAGGGCCTTTGGTAGTAGAATATTTTGAAGTTGATGTAAGTGGCGCCAATTGTTCTGCATATATCAGTAGCTTATCAATCGATCCAAATAATAGCGGGTTAAAAGACTTTAGTTATAACGGAAGGACGAAATCGTTCTTTACATATGCTACCTATAAACCAACAGGCGCAGCGAATTTTTCAGCACAATTACTGGAACTCCGCCCGGTTGCGGGTTCGTCACCATTGCGCTATCAATTAATTTGCAATGCTACTGTTAATACTCATTCAGCAGAAACAGCAGGAACATTGATTGATGTTTCAGGCAAGTTCACTGTGCTTTTCACAGACGGATCATTTGGTATGCTGAACAGGGATGCAACTGGTGTTTATACCGGTGCATTCACCATGATCAATACTTCCACAGGTTTGCCTAACCCGTTGCGCGGCGATATGGGAACATGCGGATTGGCAACTGCCGACACAATTCAGCGTGGCCCGCTTGATTTTGATTGTCCTGCTAACTATGCAACTGTAAGAGCCGGAACCAACGCTGATATCACTAATCCCTATTTTCTTTATACAGTAAATGGTATTACAGGAGCGCATACTCTGTTACCCGGTGGTCCATTGCTATATCCATCTTCATCGCAAACATTGCAGATGAATGGTATTGGAATAAATAAACTCGATGGCCTGATCTATGGAATTGCACAGGAAGGAAATATTCATACAGGAAAGTTTGTCAAGACGGACAGGGCCTATAATGTAACTATCATGGGCGATATTCCTCCACCGGTAAACGCTAATGGAACAAGTGGTTTTGTGAATATGCTTTCCGGTACTATGGACCAGGAGGGTAACTATTACTTTGTAGCTGCTACCACAAAAGCAGGGAATGGGGCAGGAGGAATGGTGCTTGATAAATTATGGATGGGTAAGATCACAGATGCGGCAAGCGTAACAGGAGTGCCTGCACCTGCATACCTTGAAATTGACTGGTCAGGCAATCCATGCGGAGATTTCCTGGAAAGTCTTGATAAGGATGTTATCAACAATGGGTTCAAGGATATTTTCTATCACCCGGTTACACGCACATTCTTTACCTATGTTACTTATAAATTACCGGGCGATAACCAATACAGCGGGCAGATGATCGAAATAAAGCCAGTGGGTAATCCTACGTCACCGAATCTATACAGGATGCATTGTAAGAACAGGATCAACATGCACAATGCAGAAACTGCTGGTGTGATGGTAACAAATGAAGGCACGTTTATGATACTGTTGACAGATGGTACTGTTGGAAAGATCCCACGCACAGGAAATTCATTTAATTATAGCGGCGATTATGAAGTGGTGAATAACACGCCGGGTTTGCCAACAGTGATAAGAGGTGATCTTACCAGTTGTACTGACCTTGAACATCCAAGCACGAATCCTGGTCCGTCAGGACGGGTGTCCATTAGTTTCAATGTAGCGCCTAACCCCGTGCAGTTTAACCAGGATATTGTGATCAGGTGGACATTAGATGAACCGGCAACCTTGAATGTTGCCGTGTATGATAGCTATGGCACGATCGTAAGAACAGTTAATAATGTTTGGGCAGTGAGGGGAGGACAGTTAGTGATCAATGCCACTAATCTTGCGGCAGGTGTTTATTATGTGAGAGCCACTTCTCAAAACGGAAGGGATGATTATCGTGTTAAGATATTAAAAGCTAATTGACGGAGCAATTCCTATAACAGCAAAGAGGATGTCTCAAAAGATGAAATAAAAGTATCTCGCAACGACGCTACGTCGCAAAGAAAGACTCTCACAATGTTTAGCCGTAGCGGCTTTGCGTCGTAGCGAGACAATAAAACACCTTTTGAGACAGCTTCTTTTGTTAATTATCTGAAGCTTCTTTCATCAACTGCCTGATCTTTTCCATATGCTTTTCACTCACGGGCCACACCGGCATACGGAAAGTATTTTTGCAGAGACCCATTTCTGATAAATAGGCTTTCACACCACTGGGGCTGCCTTCTGCAAACATCGAAGCAATGATATCAATATACTTGTAATGAATATCGTCAGCTTCGGCAAATTTTCCATCCATGCAAAGACGGACCATTTCTGCATATTCTTTGGGATAAGCATTTGCCACAACGGAAATCAATCCTTCTGCACCGGAGGCGATCATTTGTAAAGTGATGGGATCATCGCCACTGATCACCATGAAATCGGCAGGTTTATATTTTATGATCTGGTTCACCTGGTCAAAATTGCCGCTGGCTTCTTTGGTAGCAAATATGTTTTTGCATTCTCTTGCGATGCGCAGTGTTGTATCAGCAGATACATTCATACCTGTTCTGCCCGGCACATTATACATAATAATGGGAAGGGGTGTGGCATCATTCAGTGCTTTATAGTGCTGGAACAATCCTTCCTGGTTGGGTTTATTATAATAAGGAGAAACGGAAAGAATAGCATGGTATCCTTCCAGGTTGAATTGTTTAAAGCTTTCAACCACTTCTTTGGTGTCATTGCCACCAATGCCGGCAACCAGCGGGAGCCGTCCTGCATTTTCGGCAAATACGAAAGAAAACACCTGCTGCTTTTCTGCGCCATGTATAGTTGCGCTTTCTCCTGTTGTGCCCAACACAACCAGGTATTCTACTTTATTTTCTATCCAGAAATTGATCAGTTTTTTAAATGAATCCCAATCAATTGTTCCATCTTCATTAAAAGGAGTGACGATAGCGATACCGGTACCACGAAATTGTTCTCTGAGTGACATTTGATTATTGAATTTTATAGTGCTCTTTAAGAACCAGAAGTTCCAGGTCCCTTACTTTTTGTTCAAAGCTATTAAGAATTGTGATAACAGCGACAGGTGGAACATTGTGAAAGTAAACTTTCTTCATATCCTCCATCGATCGCATCTTTCCAAATGTGGCGTGATCGAATGTGGAGATCTTTCCACGGGTAGCACTATCGGTAGCTTTTGAATGTAAATAGTTCAGCACACTCTTTAGGGAACCATAAAGACCTGCTGATGTGTTTTTGTTATCTGCAAAAAAGCGATTGGTTATTTCAATATTGTTCTCCCATGCACTATCCCCGCATTCCGCCTGGAATCTCCCTTGCACATTATCGATGTAGCCATAAAAGTCATGTACTGAATAATAGAATTGTCTCCACGGGTCTGGTTCATGCATTAACCGTGACACTAAAGAATCGTAAAGCAGCCTGGAATTTTGTAGTGTACCGCCTTTTTCAAGTGAGAGCCTGATGCTATCAAAATTCTGTAGAATACGATCCTTCTCTTTATCAGAAACACCGTTGCTACAGGAGGAAATGACAATAGAAATAAATGCAAGCAGCAGGCCCTTCAACGAAAAATGAATTAGATCATGCTTCATCCCAGAATCCCATTTTCCCGAATTTTTCGATGCGGGTATTAACTCTTTGCTCAGCAGGAATCTTTTTCAGGTCTTGTAATATTGGCTTGATATACTCTTTCAGTATTTGTGCGGCTTCATTATAATCCCAGTGAGCACCACCTATTGGTTCAGGTATAATGCCATCAATTAATCCAAAGCCCAGCATTTTCTCTGCGGTAAGACGAAGTTGTTCGGCGGCTACTTCTTTTTTATCCCAGCTGCGCCATAGGATAGAAGAACAGCTTTCGGGGCTGATCACCGTGTACCATGTATTTTCCATCATGAACACTTTATCGCCAACACCAATACCCAATGCACCACCGCTTGCACCTTCGCCAATGATCACACAAATGACAGGAACTTTCAGGCGGATCATTTCATAAATGTTGCGGGCAATAGCTTCTCCCTGTCCTCTTTCTTCTGCTTCGAGGCCAGGATAAGCCCCCGGCGTATCGATCAATGTGATAATGGGCTTATTGAATTTCTCAGCGAGTTTCATCAGGCGCAATGCCTTTCTATATCCCTCCGGGTTGGCCATACCAAAATTGCGGAGCTGTCTCATTTTGGTATTGATCCCTTTTTGCTGGCCGATAATCATTACTGTTTCGCCATCTATTGATGCGAAGCCGCCCACCATCGCTTTATCATCTTTTACGTTGCGGTCACCATAGAGCTCAACAAAGTTCTGTGTCATTTTCTCGATATACTTCATGGTGTAGGGCCGATCGGGGTGACGGCTCAGCTGTACCCTTTGCCAACTGCTGAGGTTTTGCGTGATCTCTTTTCTTTTGTGGATGA
>DASVNY010000156.1:0-2147 GCA_036383615.1 Chitinophagaceae bacterium | reverse complement strand
GGATATGAATGATATGCCAGCTTCAGTATGAGGGTAGGTCTTTTCTGCTATCTTTAGAGATGAGTCATTTTAAAATGAAAGCCAGACTTGTTTTTTTACCCCTGGTTTCTTTAGCGCTGATCTTTATTGTTTCATATACTTTTTTGTACTGGCTTATTTATATCAAATTCAACCTTTCTCCATTAAAACAGGACGTGGTTGAGTTTTGGGTGCCCATTGGCCTGGCTTTGCTCTGCATCATTTTATATATCCGTCCGCGGGTTCATATCCTGAAATTGGATGCTGATAATGGAAAGATCAGGGGTTTGTATTACATGATTGCTGGAGCAGTTTTGTTTGTACCTATATTATTTACAATCCCGTTGGCAGAAACTGTTAGTGGAAAACTAACCAGGTTGGAATCTGTCATCGAAATGACTCAAAAACCTGATTCCCGGTATTACACAATTAATTCTTTTAAGCCTGATAAAGACAATGTTGGAATAGAGTCATCATGGTCATATAGCGGCAAACATAATGAGTACCTGAATTTTAATATTTATATAGTTGCTCCAGTTATTTCAACGCAATCTCAATCGCCTGGCCGCCAACAGGTCTATTTAGCTGTAAAGTACCATGAGAGTGTTTCCAGTAAAATTTCTGAAGAGCTAAAGAAAGTTAAATGGGAGGTGTTTTGGGACGAGAGTTTTAAGAAATTTGAGAGCGACTCATTATCCTTCACTTATTTCAGTAGAATGAAATATAGTGATGAGAAGGATAACTTTATTAAGGCAGTAAGAGATAGTCCTCTTTATACCGGAAAGCAGGAATTCCTGATACTGAAAGGATTTCAAGAGCCATTTGAGCAGCGAAATGGTAACAAGCCTTTTTATACGTTTTTATCACTGGCTATTGGTCTTTTCGTTTGGTTTTTGATGGTAATAATTCCAGGCATTCATCTTGAAAAAGCAAGGCAGATCAACTCACGTGGCAATATTTCAATAATTGACCAGTTAAAAAAAGTGTACCAAGATCTGGAATTCGTCAAAGTATATACTACGACTTCAGTGATAATAGGATTGAATGTGCTGATTTTTTTAATAATGGTTTTATGTGGTTTTGGTTTTGTTCAGTTTTCGGGAAGTGACCTGGTCACCTTAGGAGCTTGTTATAAACCTAAAGTAAGTGATGGTGAATGGTGGCGGCTGATTACGAGTATGTTTTTGCATGGAGGGGTAATGCATCTTGTGATGAATATGGTGGGATTAGCACTTGCAGGACTGTTCCTGGAGATTGTAATTGGATCGAAGAGGTTTGCATTCACATACCTTATTTCAGGCATAGTTGCTGGACTGGTAAGTCTGTGGTGGCATGATAAACCAGTAGTCGCAGTTGGCGCTTCCGGAGCAATTTTTGGAGCGTATGGAACTTTATTGGCATTTGTTGTTTTCAGGATCATTGATAAATCTCTTTTGTTATTGCTCGGAGTTACTGCAGGTTATGGGTTACTGATTGGACTATTCACAGAGGGGGTTGATAACAGTGCTCATGTTGGAGGATTGATCACAGGATTTATTTTGGGTTTGTTTTTTTCAGTGTCAATAAAGTCACGCAGAAATAACGAACTAGTATAATGCCCTCTTGTCCCTCAATTTCCTCTTCGCAAGTTAGGATGCGGTGGCGGGGTTGTTGTTAAGGTATCAGTAGAAAAACTTAGATCGATGGTATTACAATCGCCACCGTCCAGCCCGGTTTGGGAACTGAATCGATCAACCGGGATACCTTCCTTTTTAAAATAAGTTACGAGAGCATTCACCCTGTCCCAATTACATTTATTTATTTGCTCGTTCCCGCAAGACAGGCAATAACTTCTTATGCTAACATTGCAATTTGGATTATTGCGGATTTGCTTTGAGATATCCCTTAATACAAGTTTGGCTTCTTTTGTTAAGCGGCTGCTATAATCATTGAATGTAATGGCACCTAAACTGGACTCGCAATTCTGTGCAGAGCAAAAACAAGGAGCAAGACAAAGCAATAGTATGATCTTTATTCGATGCATATTTACGAAATGCTGACTCTAAATTAACAACAAAACTGCCGTTTAAGAAACAAAGCGAGGTATCTCAAAGACTACTATATGCGGGTATTCTTGAGACACCTCCTTC
>DASVNY010000155.1:0-1588 GCA_036383615.1 Chitinophagaceae bacterium | reverse complement strand
GTGATATAAGAACCATCGGAATTATAAGGAGCGAATATTGGAAGCGCTGAAGACATTGCTTCACCAATTCCTCCATCCCATGCAGCAGGTACTCTTTTATTCAATCCATGATTAAATCCTGTTGTTAAAGCAAGCTTGAGTGTTTTAACCGGTGTATAATCCATATTCAATCTTGCACTAAAACGCGTGTAAGAATTTGCTTTGATATAACCCTCATTACCACTGTATGAAAGATTCGCAAAGGTTTTCAACTTAGCCGTGCCCATATTCATGGAGAGATTGTGCTCATTGATAAAACCCGTCTGCGTGAGCAGATCCCACCAGTCAGTATTATTAGCAGATGCCTGGTCCCATGTTAATGTGCCGGGGAGCGGAGCCTGTCCTGTATGACCACTATTCACCCAACCCTCCTGTCTTAACTGCAACCATTCTGCACTGTTTACAAAAGATGGTTTGATAGCATAATTGGAGAACCCTATTTTATTAGCATAGTTAAAACTTGGTTTTCCTGATTTACCTCTTTTTGTTGTGATTAATATCACCCCATTGGCACCGCGGCTTCCATAGATACCTGTTGCGCCTGCATCTTTGAGTATCTCTACGGATTCGATATCGGCAGGGTTTAATGAAGCCAATGGGTTTTGGTTCATAGCGCCGCTATTTCCTCTAAGGAAAGGATCGGCAACAATAGGAATACCATCTATCACATACAAAGGATCACCGCTTGCCGAAATGGATCCGATACCACGAATACGTATCACAGAACCCGAACCAGCTAATCCATTTCCCTGTATCACCTGCACACCGGGAGCTTTGCCTTGTAATGCAGCTTCAAAACTTGGAACGGGGATCGAGTTGATCTTATCACCCGTTACTTTGGAAATAGCGCCGGTAACATCTTTCTTACGCTGTGTTCCGTAACCAACAACGATCACTTCGCCCAATGAACTATTGTTGGCAGCAAAAGAAACATCAATGGATGTTCTGCCCGAGATCGCGATCTCCTGCGTGTTGAAACCAACAGATGAAAAAACAAGAGTTGTTACGTTTGGTCCAATGGTCAGGCGATAAGTACCATCAGCACCTGTTTGCACAGCATGGGTGGTGCCTTTGGCACTAACAGTTACTCCCACTACCGGGCTTCCATCCCGGGGATCAGTAACTCTTCCTGTAACCACCTTGTCTTGTGCAAAAGAAATAAGAGAAAGAAAAAGCCCTGTAAGCAATACAGTTGCTTTAAGCAAGTTTCTGCATGACATAAGCAATCGTTATAAGTTTTGCAATCAGTTTTCGGGATACACAATGTGTATCAAGAACACAATTATAAACGTTTTTTAATTCCTGAAAAAATTTTCTTTCGGCTTTTTGCGGGTTGGGAATAAAATTATCCATGATGCATAGGGATCGCATCATCGGTTTAACTATTTAACCCGCAGATAAATAAAAGCTTAGACAGATCAGAATGAGCGGAGCACCCCGTTCCGGGACGTTGCCTTCTTTTTAATTTCCGCCTTTACTTTGTAGAGTTTGCCGGGACGGTGCGGCACATCATTTTCCATTTCATTGAGGTCAACCAGCCAATCTTTGA